>JAJFHK010000369.1 GCA_021775655.1 Filomicrobium sp.
GGCTTGTGGCCGTCCGTGGTGAGCTGGACGCGAGTTGAGAGTCGACCAGCTACGTCCTGCATGAACTCATGCGCGCATTGCGCGTCACGGCTACCGACCAGCCACGAAACAATGAGCTTGCTATCACTGTCGATAGCCGTCCACGTCCACACATCGCCAGCGCCTTCCGGCGCTGACTTGGCAGCGTCGACATTCTTCTGTTTGGCATATGCAAACGACCAAATTTCATCACACTGGACTTTGGATGCTTTCACGCCGCGAACGTGGTCGTTGTGATAGGCAGCGCATGCTTCTCCCGCATCCACCAAAAGCTTTGTGACAGTGTTGATGCTGACCCCAGACACCCGCGAAATAGACCGCATGGATGACCCCTCACAGAGCATAGCGAGGATTTGGACGCGTTTTTGTAGGGGTAGCTTGTTCATACTCATAATGTATGAACTTTCATGCTTGACGCCAAGCATAATCTAAGCAAATTTAGGGATTCACATACCTGGACGCTTGTGCTAATAAGATACGTGAACGAAAAGGGGACGCCCCCACAGGGACGCCCACTTCGCCGCTGGGCTTGACCCGCAGAATGCGGGGTTACAGTCCTATGGCGACTTGCCACATAGGGATACTCCTTAATCTAGCGGCTTTGGGGCCTTGGTTAAGGGTTTAGAACCGGCCAGCCTCTGATCAGTCTGGCCGGTTCGCTTCTGGAGCATCTGTGGATGCCCCATTTACGCGACTCGGTTCCCCATGGGGCGAGCCGTTTCGTTCACTGGTTTCCGGCTTATTCCGAAAAACCCAGTGTGTTCCATCATGATGGATGTTGTGAGTATCTTTCATGCGCGACAGCGTTGAGCTGATCGTCGCCCTGGTCGTTTCCAAATCAAGCTCTCGACGCAAGTATTCGTCCATAGCTGCAGGCGAACCACAACCAGCTTTTATTGCTAGTTCGAGCGCATCGGTAACACGTAGCTTAGGGCGTGGAGCGTGATCGCCCTCTGAAACGCCCTGTGGGCCTTTGATTGCAGAGATAGCTAGATCCAGATCACGCAAACACCCGCGCAGATCATCGATTTGATGCATATAGTCTGCGCGTTGCCGCTGTAGCTGCTCAAGAACTTTAGACATGCAAGCCTCCTGCTATTTGGAGTGCTTAGCATCATTAATTTAGCTTGGCAACTGTTGCTGTGATCATGCTTGTGATGCTTAGGAACAAACCTAAAACTATAAACCCTTACCCCACCGCTTTGCTGCGGCCTTCCTTGCAATCTCCGACCGTTGCTTTGCCGTCAGCTTCTCCGCACGCGCTTTCCCGCCGCGCTGCCCTAGCGATCTCGCGGCGGGGTCCTTCCCGTCGTCGGTTTCGGTGTCTTCCTCAACCTCGCCAGTGGCGATCTGGGCGACACGAATGGCATTACCTATAACGTCGGAGGGACGCTTCTTTCCTTTTGGAGTTTTAGGCATTGCCCGCCTCAAGTCTTGCGATATTTTCTTCCATCTCTTTGACAATACGCCGGGAATCCTCAAGCCTTTGCGCTCTGGTGAGTTTCCTACCGGTGCCGCATTGCTCGTAGGGGTCTGGCTGCCCCGATTCCAGTATCTCTATGTGTTTACGGTGCGCATCTCGTTCCAAACGGCAATATTCCAAAAATGCCCTATCTGCATCGTTCAGCACGACAGTCTCCTTCTGCTTGTCGCTAAGCATACCAGAGACGTGAGGGGCTGGCCAACAAGAGTCAAGAGCGTCAGATTTCAAACTGAGACACTACCCGAATTAGACCCAAGCTCGATTGAATCAAGTTGGCTCGCGATAGCCACGTCAACGCAATCAGCCAACTCCCAGGGCTGCACGCCAACTCAGACCATCCCAGGTCGTCCCGCGCGGACGGTACTCGCAACCGATCCACCCCTGATAACCTGTCACTTCGATTGCATCGAAGATTTCACGATAGTCCAGATCGCCCCGATCGGGCTCTCCGCGATCTGGCGGACTGGCAATCTGGTAATGTCTTGTCAGATCCGCGTATTGCGATATTGCAGCACAAGTATCTGCCTCTTCGATTTGGCGGTGATAGCAATCAAATTGCAAACCGACATTGTCAGCCCCTGTCGAGCTGATGATCTCACGTGCCTGCGCAGTCCGATGCACAAGATATCCCGGCATGTCTTTGCGGTTGATCGGCTCTGTCAGAATTGTCACGCCATCACGTGCAGACGCACGAGCAGCCACTTTTAGATTGGCGACCAGCGTCTCCTCTTCGGCCCCATGATCGACAAGCCCTGCCATTGCGTGCAGCCGGCGACAATCAACAACCCGCGCATAATCCAGCGCTTCGTCAACGCGTTGAGAGAATTCCGCCTCACGCCCTTTCACTCCAGCCAGCCCCCGTTCTCCAGCATCAAAATCACCCGGCCAGATATTGATTAAAGCGACTTCCAGGCCATTGTCGCGAATGCGGGCAGCAATGTCCTTCGCCGGCACATCGTAGGGAAATAGAAATTCGACGCCCTGGAACCCTGCATCAGCAGCCGCCTTGAAGCGATCGAGGAATTGCAGCTCGGTAAAAAGAAAACTGAGATTAGCGCTGAATCGCAGCATATTCCCCCCTTAAAACTAGCCGCCAACTGCCGGTCCCTGCTTCGTCAGCAAGTAGCCTGCCATACAGATCTAGCTCAAATCCGGTTTTCCCTGCCGCATCCGCTTCACATCCGAGCGATGCGTCTTTGCCTTGAGCCGCCGCTCTCGGGCCGCACGGGAAGGCCGCGTCGCAATCCGCCGCTTCGGCTCAATCAATGCCTCCCGGATCATTTCGGTAAGACGCTCACGGGCATCGGCGCGATTGCGCTCTTGCGTGCGAAAGCGCTCTGCCCGGATGATGATGATACCCTCATCGGTCAGCCGTGATCCTGCCAATCTCTTTAACCGTGATCGCGCCCTCGAATAAATCGCATCGCAATTGGCTAGGTCAAAGCGCAGCTCTACTGCAGTAGACACCTTATTCACGTTCTGACCTCCTGGCCCGGACGAACGCACGAAGCGTTCCTGCAAGAGGTCGCCGTCAATCGTCAGCGCGTCATTGATTTCAAGGGCCATTGCTTCAGCTCTTCGCTAGTCCGCGATAGCCGCCGCGAAAGTAGATCAATGGATCGCCATCGTCGCGACTCCGCCCAGCGACCACCCTACCGATAAAGATGGAGTGTGTCGTGAACGTATGGCTCTCCAGCAGCCGGCAATCGATACTCGACAGCGCCCCAGTTAACACCGGAGACCCTGTGGCCAAGGTATCCCACTCCTCTCCTTTGAATCGATCTTCGCCATCAAGGCCGCGCTGACCAGCAAAGCGCTCCGCCAATTCCTGTTGATCATTCGCCAGGAAATTCACACTGAACACGCCACGGTCACAAACAATGTTGTGTGCCTGAGTTGCGCGCCCAACGCACACCAGAAGCTTGGGCGGCGCATCCGACAACGACGCAACCGATGTTGCCGTCAAGCCAACCCGCTGTCCTACTTCGCCGGTCGCAACCACCGACACGCCGACCGCCTGATGACGCATCAGTTGCCGGTATAGAGTTCCATCGAGCCCGCTTTCGAAATCATCCGGCAACCTTTCGAATTTCAAATCCTGCTTCCTTCATCAACTGTGCCGGACAAGTCCGCTACACAACCTTGTCTTGGCCAAACGTCACGCGATTTCCAAAAGGATCTGTAACACTTACCTCCCGGTAACCCCAAGGCTGGTCCTCGATGCCGGGACGCGCGAACTTATACTGCTTTGAGGTCAATTCGGCGTGCAGTGCTTCGATATCGTCGATCTCGATCCTAACCGCTCCACCTGGCGTCACATCCCCATGATGCTCGGTCAGGTGTATCGCCACGCCATCGCGCGACACTTGAAAATATAGTGGGAGGTCAGCTGCAAAGCGATGTTCGAAATCCACTTTGAACCCGAGAAAGCCGCAATAGAACTCTTTCGCCTTTGTTTCATCGAAGCTGCGAAAAACCGGGATGGGCGCACCCAACTTCATTTCATGATCCTCACTTCACAAAACTCAACGGCCAAACACGCTCCAACGGCCACGCAGATCCCGCAGTATCTCGCGAGCAGCGTTGCGCCCTGGTAGTCCCGTAACGCCACCACCGGGATGCGCACCCGCTCCACAAAGATATAGGCCATCGACCGGCATGCGGTAGTCAGCATGTCCCAATACCGGCCGCGACGAGAACAGCTGATCCAACCCCATTTGGCCATGGAAAATATCGCCATCGACAAGTCCGAATATTTCTTCCAGATCGAGCGGGCACAATACTTGCCGTGCGACGATGCTTTCCTGAAAGTTCGGTGCATGCCGGTTAACCGTTGCGATCACGACGTCGGCAAAAGCTTCTCGCTCTCCTGCATCACTCCAGGAGCGCCCGCTTGGCAACTGCGGAGCAACGTGCTGAACAAAGAGGCTCGCCACATGTTGTCCTTGCGGCGCAAGCGTCTCGTCGAGTGTCGACGGAATCAGCATCTCGACTACCGGTTCGCGCGCCCAACCCGAACTGCGCGCATCGAGATAGGCACGTTCCAGGTAATCAAGGGTAGGCCCAATAATGATCCCGGCACCATGATGCACGCCCGCTGCCTCACCCTTGGACGGCA
>JAJFHK010000370.1 GCA_021775655.1 Filomicrobium sp.
GCCGATGGCTAACGTAACTGGTTGTCGTTATTTGACTTTGATGGGGCGCGCTTGCGGTCTGGATTTGCCCTGGCGGATCGGTGCTAGCGAGGTGGTATACTTAAAGCAGCCGATCCCGCTGTTCCTAGCGATATAGATGCACTATGAAATCAGCTCTTGCGGCATGGCGTTCCGGTGAACTGACAAACTGTCCCGGTTGGTCCTGAAAAACAGCGTTCCGTCGTATCCTCCGCACGCTTCCAGTTGGCATATGGATCGCCCAATCCAGGCATGACACGGACCTTAGCGCGCCAGTTGGCGTGGGTTTTAATGCGAGCCATCCATTCGTAACTTGCCGGCTCGCCGCTGGCGTAGACGGGTTCGGTTGCGCACTTTTTGCCCGTAATCTCAAGTGGATCGGCGGCGTCTACGACTGATGTTGTCACCGTCAATGCAAGTGCTGCAGTAAGAAGCCCAATAGGGAGTGCTCTAAGAAGGCGGAGAGGCAGCATAGGCAAAGATCCCGAGTTGCGGTTCGCTGCCAGCATAGATCGCGATAGTTCGGAGTGAAAACCGGTTTCTCATCGAAAATTCAGGGACTCGACGGGAGGTGGCATTTCGCAGGTGTGCTCACCTGCAATAGTATTTTGATGTTTATGCACCAGATGCCTGACCACGCCCGCGCTAAAACTGGGTAATCCAGTTGACTGTGCCGTAAATGGACTGATCCTCACGGAAGTCGCCAAGCAGGCCCGTAGATGCAGCAATTTCGCCGCCATACCATTCGTAGCGTGCGAACATTCCGACTCGGCCATAGTCGATCGGTTCGGAACGGAAGTTGGCCTGCTCATCATTGATCTTATAGTCGCCCTGCCGGTCGACGTTTATTCCAGCTTCCGGCCCGATCGAGAATTTCGACCAAACTCTGTATCCTATTCGGGCGCGTGCGGAGCGGGCGTTGTGAGCCTGCGACCACGCCAGATTGAGGGACGCGAATCCCTTCTCCCCAATGTTAAACCAGAATTCGGCGACGCCTTTGGCTCCGATCTCGGCACCCTGAACCTTGTTGTTGGGATCGCCAGGGTGGATTTGATGGTCGGAAAATGAAGCACCTACGAAGAGCTTCAAAATGAGCGGATCGAGTCGCCATAGATATCCGACAAGAGCGTCGGCAAAGGTGACGTCGGCTGAGAAAGACCGTGCTGCCAGAGTGCTATTGTCGAATGCTTGGTAGGTATATTGCCCGTAGCCGCCGACGAAGCGCAGGCGCAGTCCGTTTTGGTGGATGTCGCTTAGCGGCGCCAGCGTCGTTCCGGAGTACAGAAGCCAAGCGTTGTCTGCAGCGTCCGCACCGGCCCAAATTTCATAGTGGCGGTTACCACCTTTTTTACTTTCGCCGCTGGCACTGTTCTGCCCGTCGTTGGCGCTGGCAGGAGGTGTGTTTATCAACAGATTGATCGATGTGGCCAAGATTGCGCAAAGGCCCCTCAAAATGCAGAGGCTAATCGACCCGCCAACCGTTTTCGTTCCGCCGCGCACCACAAGACTCAAAAATACTACGAAATATACGTCCGACGACGTATTGATCATGGTTAACGGCAATACTGTCAATGCCACTCCATGGTTATCACTTGAATTGCAATTTTAGATTGCAGAAAAATATTTACCTAAACCTTATGTATTCTTCGAACCTTTAAGCAGTCTTCTGACTTTGATCTTTCACGTGGGGGGCAAAGGTGCCGAAGACATCGCATTGGAGCGCAACTCAAAATTGGAAGATTTTTGCGTTGCGTTTGGTTGCAGCATTCTGCCGATGAGTTATATCTCCCAGGGGGGTAAAAATTGAGCGCCGGATGTGTAGCAACGGAGGTCAACGTTATGCATTTTTACTTCAACAACAATGATTTAGCGCAATATCAGCTGAAGCGATTCGCAGAACAGTACTACTCACCGACGATGATTAATGGCGGCAATGCGGTGCGGTCCGGAGTTGAGACAATTGCGCATTGCCAGATGGAAATTTGGGGGCTTGCGAATAGGCGTGCCCGTGCTGTTCTGGCGTTTCCTTCGGAGCTCGCTTCGTGCACGACGCCGAACTCTTTTGTGAGTGCCTACGCCAATTTCTGGAAGACGGCGTTTGCTGAATACGCTGATACAACACATCGTGTCTCTAAATCGCTCGCGCCTCAGGTTGAAGTGGCCGATGGGCCGGAATCTGGAGAGCATTCCTCAGCCGTTTCAACACTGGCAAGATCAGATGAGCGCAGGAGGTTGAATGGCGTCGGGACGACCCACGTGGACGAATATCGACACGCGTCGTGACTTGAACCCAGGCTAGTTTGATAGTGGTGGCGGAACCTGCGGCAGGTTAAGACACTGGGAATGAATTTGGCGACGTCTCGATATGGACGTCGCCATTGTTTTTTTTGCCTGCTTGTTCAACGCGTCGACAGCGCGGATGAGAAGGTTCAAGCGCCTACCCGGATTTCGGTCGCTCGTGTCGCCAAACAGGCTTACAGCTTTGCCAAAGCGTCACCGAATCCCGCCAGTGAGATCGGTATGCCGATGCCTGCCTCCTCGGTCTGGAATATGATGAAAATTGCCGATTTTCCGGTTTTGAGTTTGTCGACGAGATTGGGATCGACGGTTACCTGCGCGTAGCAGGCGAACGAGTGGCATCTGAGAAACGGCGCATTGCCGACATCCTGGCCGTCGATCTTGAGGCCAAGGCCGGGTGGCAACAGGACGCCAAGGGGTGCGAAGACACGTAAAACCTGATTTCCATCAGAGAATTTCTGGAAATAGACCGTCAAACCGACGTTGTTGCGGTCTTCGGCGGTTACGCTTTGGACGATCGCGCAAACTTCAGTGCTGGCGCCGGGTGGCGGTGGCTTGCAGACGATCTGCCAGTCGCCGTGTTGAGAGCGCACTTTGCCGTCGCGGGTCTGGGCGGCCAGCAGGACCGGGTGAAGGGATGTCACAGCCAGCATCATCAGGCCAAAGATGCCCACCGCGATCCGTCGAAACCGCAGACTTTTGAGATCGAATTCGATCATCCCCGCCACTTTGCCATTCCCTCCCGCGCATTCTGCATGTTGCTGGCACCCGGCTTGGACCCAACCGTCAGGGTCGATCTATGCCGGCCTAGCATTTCCAAGCGAACCGGGTTCGTGGAGGAAAGCGGCTAAAAAAGGACTGGCCCTATATCAATTTAGGGGGTTCATTGGCCGATCGGGTCACAGTTCAACTCAATCGCGAGCAAATGTCGCACGAAAGTTGACTTGTGCGACTAGCCTTGGTTTTGATCAATGTACGTGCGTGCCATCTCGCCTCCAACCATGGAAAAGTCACGGATCGGGTCTGATCGCCAGGACTCGGTTTCAGGGATGTGCAATAGACGACGATTAAGAACGTTGCGACGAAATCAACTGGAGACTCGGTCTCATATCCGGGCAAGCTAGGGAGCATAGAATGGGGACGCGACTGATTGGGGCCATGACACGGGCCGGTCTTGCCGGCCTTGCTGCATTGGTGCTTTTCGCAATGCCGGCTAGCGCCGAAGTCTTGGGAAGATCTGTTGATGGGCAGCTAGGATTGCAGACCCCTGTGACGGAGGTCGCTCGGGAGATCGTGGCGTTCTATGATCTGGTGAACTACATCATCATTGCCGTGGCTCTCTTCGTCCTTGGCCTCATGGTATATGTTGTTTTCGCGTTCGGCGAAAAGCGCAACCAAACGCCTTCGCGTACAACCCACAACACGCTTGTCGAAGTGCTCTGGACGGTACTGCCCATCATCATCCTGGTGATCATCGCGGTCCCCTCGTTCAAGCTCTTGAATCTTCAGTACTCCTATCCGAAGGCCGACCTCACGATCAAGGCAACGGGAAACCAGTGGTATTGGTCGCATGAATATCCCGATCAGGGCGGATTTGTTTTCGACAGTTACATGCTCGATGACGACAGCCGCGAAGAGCTGATCGCAAAAGGCCTACAGGCACCGCGCAATCTTGCTGTCGACAATGAAGTGGTCGTGCCCATCAACAAGGTTGTGCATGTGCTCGTGACCGCTGCAGACGTCCTTCACAACTGGACGGTCCCAGCATTCGGTACGAAGACGGATGCCGTGCCGGGGCGCCTGACCGCAACCTGGTTCAAAGCGGAGCGCGAAGGCGTCTTCTATGGCCAGTGCTCGGAACTGTGCGGCGTCAACCATGCGTTTATGCCGGTCGCCGTACGTGTGGTGAAGCAGGAAACATTCGATGCCTGGGTTGAAGCTCGCAAGGCCGATGAAGAGGAAAAGGCGATCGAGATCCTGCATAAAGCCGAGTTGGAATTGAACGGCAACAAGGTCGCGGCGGCGGCTCAATAGTGGCGGCAGGCCGCGCGGTCGCGGCTATTAGAGACGTCAAATCAAAAATAATCCGCAGAAGCTGTGCCGGCTTCAGCGGTCATGTTCAAAGGCTCAAGGGGAACGACGACTATGGCAACGGCTCAAGCTGGATACAATGCAAACGGTGCTCCGACGAGTTTCGTCAAGCGTTGGATGTATTCGACCAACCACAAAGACATCGGGACGATGTATCTGATCTTCGCGATTTTCGCGG
>JAJFHK010000038.1 GCA_021775655.1 Filomicrobium sp.
TGGGCGTACCCGCCGCCTGCAACGCTGATAATCGGAATTCCGTGCTTGCGGGCGAATGCAAAGACGCGGCGGTCACGTTCCATCAGGCCCTCCAGCGAAAGCGATAGACGGCCCAGCCGATCCTGATATAGCGGGTCAACACCAGCATTATAAAGCATGAGGTCCGGCCCGAATTTGGATACCTTGCCAAGTGCCTCATCCAGCGTCGCCAGATAAGCAGCATCCTGCATGGCGTTGGGTAGTGGGAACGCGACATCAGGTTCAATCTTGCGGGCCGGAAAATTGTTGTCGCCGAACAGATCCACGGTCTGCACGCGCGGTTCATTCGCCATGAGTGACGCGGTCCCGTCACCTTGATGCACGTCGCAATCAAGGATCGAAATTCGGCGGACGGCACCCTCGTCGAGAAATATTCGCGCCACCACAGCCAGATCGTTGAAGACACAGAAACCAGATCCGAAGTCCTGGTGGGCGTGATGCGTACCTCCTGAGAGCCCAGCGGAGTATCCCGCGCTCATCGCAGCGCGGGCAGCGGCGAGGCTGGAGCCGACCGATGCAAGTGCCCGCGTGATCAGAACATCGCTGAGCGGCAGCCCCAACCGACGAACAGCCATGTCGTCAAGTGTTGCGGTCAGTACGGCATCAACGTAGTTGGCGCCATGAACGCGCAGCAAATCTTCGCGCGTGACCGTCGAGGATGCAATCGCGCTACCTTCCTGGATAACGCCCTCATCAATCGCCATTTCGCGAAACAGACGATATTTACTTGCCGGGAAGGTGTGACCCTGAGTCAGTGGTATGTCGGGAGTGTCGGGGTAGAAGAACTGGGCCATTCAAGGGTCCTTGGTATTCATTCACGGCATTGCGGCTCGGGATCGCACGAACATCCACCTGGGCACTTCTTGACGGCGCGGTGACAACCGATCGCGGGCGAACACGCGCCTGTGTAGACAATAAGAATGTTCTTCGAACACGAGCACCCACGTTTGCAGCGGTCGCGGATCGTTCGCGTTGCACACGTTCCGTTGAGGCCGTCGCAGCGGCTTTCGGTGCGCTGGTAATATTCTCCCACACAGCGACCCTGACCACTGCCGGTTGCGCAACGGCGGCGAGAAGTCTCGCGCGTCTGGCAGCGACCGGCGACGCAGCGTGTCGTCGTGCGGATCAACGTGTCGCCGACACAGCGGGCATTGCCGCCCAAGGCGAGGCCGCGGGTGCATTCGTAATCGGACGTGCAGGATTGAGCGCGCACAATATGCGGAATCCAGATCGCTGCTAGAGTGATGGCAATCAAAATTATTCGGGTGATATCAGAGCTCTCAGATGTGTGCATGGTCAAAACCTCAATACACGTACCCAACGCATCACGTTCAAAAGGCTCATGGCTGCTGCTGCGACGTAGGTGAATGCGGCGGCGCGCAGTATGCTACGCGCCGAACGCAAGTCCTTTTCTTCAAGGTATCCGCCAGCCTTCAACACGGGCATAGCGCGGCTAAAACTCGCGTCGAATTCAACCGGCAACGTCAGTGCGTGCATCAGGATCGTGAACGACAAGATGACCATGCCAGCAATCAATTGCAGGACGAGAAGAAACGGTGCTTTCGTAAAAATCATCATGACGGGGGCGAGGATCATGACCGCCGACCCGATTGTCTCAATCCACTGCGCCTGCTGAGCCATGCGGGTTCGATGAGCGAGCGGGCGATAGCCGGTAGCATCCTGCATGGCGTGGCCGACTTCGTGAGCCGCAATGACCACTGCTGATAGCGAATGCCCCTTCAAGTGCTGGGGAAGTAATCTGACCGTCTTTGTCGCCGGATCGTAGTGGTCACCCTGATTGGTTTCCTCGACCCGCACATGGTCGAGCTTCATCTCGTCAAGAAGGTGGCGGGCGAATTCACCGCCGCTACCTGGAAAATCCGGACGTTCAGCAGAATGAGCGTCGATGACGCGCTTCACCCAAAACTGGGGCAGTAGGGCGAGGACGACGATAATCGCCAAAATAATGAGGAGGATGGCCAAACTTCAAAGTTCTCCAAAACGTGTTCGCGAAGCGCCGTGTTTTTGGGGCTCTTTACAGATCTTTACATTACGGACGCCAGCGCGAAACAGCCAGATTGCATGTTGGCTTGCGACGGGGCACACACCGCCTCGCCTTCAGTCTACTCCTGATACCCTGAATGAAGGAACCATTTGATGTCAGAAGCAACTCCCAACACCACACCTTCCGCCCCGAAGCGCCGCATGTCGCGAACACTTGTCGCCGTCGGTGCAATTGGTGCTGTACTTGCCGCCGGTGCGGCAACAACGGCTTATTCCCAAGGCGGATTTTACAAAGGCATGCGCCATGCTGGCGTTGAAGCAGAAGGCATGATTCACAAAGCCCGGTTCTTCCACCGCAAACCGAAAACTGTTGAAGAAGCCCAGAAGCGCGCTGAAAAGATGGCGAAACATCTCGCCATCGAAATCGATGCCAACGGCGAGCAGATGGATAAGCTGGTCGTCATTGCGAAAGGTGTCGCTGCCGATGTCTTTCCGATCCGTCAATCGATCAAGGAAGTCCGTGACGAGGGTATCGAAGTCCTGACCGGCGAGACCGTCGACCGGACACGGCTCGAAGCCATGCGTACCGAGCAGTTCACGAAGTTCGAAGCGATCAGCAAGCGGCTAACGACGGCGATGGCGGATGCCGCCGAGGTTCTCAATCCCGAGCAGCGCACGATGCTTGCCGAGCGCGTCAAGGAGTGGCGCGGTCATCGCGGCCGCGGTCATCGCGGCGGCGGGCGAAAACATCGCCGCTGGCACGATTGATCCGTTTGTCAGGCGTGGCATGACGGCAAGGTGAAACTTGCGCTAACGTGAAGGTGG
>JAJFHK010000371.1 GCA_021775655.1 Filomicrobium sp.
CGATTACGATGTTCTCGCCAGCGAGTTGACCAAAATCGGCTGGTCGAAGGCAGATCTTGGCCTGTTTTCCAACCCCCAAGCACTGGCAAAAGCTCCACCCGAGCAGGTCTGCAAAATGGTCCAGGATTGGTTCAGCGCACACATTTCAATCGAGGATAAGGCGATCCAAGAGCGGCTTCTGGTCGAAACCTTGCGTCCCGTAATAGCTGGATAACGCCTGCTGGGTCCTCACCAGGAAATATTTCCGAAGATAACGAAGCGCTAGCCCGCGACCACTTCAGGCAATCGGAATATCAAGCCTTAGCCGGTCGCAAACGACCATGGGAATTTTCCGTCGCCCGTCTGTCTCAACAAATTCGATGATCCCAAAATTATTGAACCGCCTCAGGGTCAACATGAGGCTGGCTTTCGGACGTCCAGACAGCCTTGCAAGTTCTGCAACAGATTGCGGCTTGGTTTCCTTGATCAACTTCAGCAACTCGACATTGCGTTTCGATAGCAACCGCGAGAATGCGTCGAGCTCTGAAGCATCGCTGGCACAGACCGATTTCGGCATTATCGGTTCTTGCCGCGAACTAGCCCGGCAGCTCACGTCAGTAGACGAATTTTTTTGCCACGATCCATCGTCGTTCAGCAGCATCTCGACATGCAACGTCTTGGAACGTCTTTGCATATTGAGGTTCCTAGTTTGCCCATGTAAGCCACCCAAGCCCTCAACCGCACGGCGGGCCCGCAGCTTTCCCATATCTGCAAGTAAACGATTGAATTGCCGAACGGGATCACTGAAATCGAAAATCTTCCAACCTTCTTACTTGGCCAAAGGATCAACGGCAGTTCCAACGTCCACCCAAAATACGGCCGGCCTGGCCAACGCCATGACGATAAACGTAGACCCAGGCGTTACAGCTCCCTCCCCCGGTCAACCAAACCTCGGTTTGCAAGCAGATGTATTCATCGTTTGCTCCACCGCCTTGCCGAACGCCCTCGTAGTCGTCAAGCCACCGCAGCGTCGTCCCTGGCGCATCCAGCTCGAAAACTTCACCGTGGACGGCTTCGGTTGCTTCGTCGGGAATGACTAAACCGGGGTAATCCCCCAGATCATACAAGTATCCATTCAAATAAGCCGCGCCTAGACATCGCGCTTCGTTTGCGAGCCGCCGGCGCTCAACTTCCCCTAATCGTCCCTCGGCGCAGCGCATCAAAGTGCCGTAAACGAACAGCCGATTACAGTCCATCAAGTCCTCAAATCCGCTTTGCCTGCGCGCTTGCGCCTGTTCAGCCCTGGTGAAATTCCACCTGATCACGGCAACTTCACCAGCAATTGGAGTGCACGTGATCATGTTTTCCGCGAGAACGTCAGACACTGAAACAACGTACGCAAAATGAGATAGCTCCATGTACGCTAATAATCGCTCGGCACTGGTCTTTGCAATTCTGGCTGCGGCCTTTTTGTGGGCATCCCTCCTGGCGGCGCATCAGGCGCAAGCAGCCAAGTCCGCCGTTTTTACCGGCATCGTCAAGGGCGTCGCCGTCGGTGGCTACGACCCGGTCGCCTATTTCACCAACGGTCAAGCCATCAAGGGCAGCAAGAAAATCACGACCAAGGTGGACGGTGCAGTCTGGAGATTCTCTTCAGAGGAAAATCGTGCAGCCTTCTCAGCAAACCCTTCCAAATACGCCCCACAGTACGGTGGCTATTGCGCCTGGGCTGTCAGCCAAGGTTACACGGCAAAAGGCGATCCTAATGCCTGGAAAATAGTCGGCGGCAAGCTCTACCTAAATTACAACCGCAGTGTTCAAAAGACATGGGCGAAGAACACGTCAAAGAACATCACCAAGGCCAACGCAAATTGGCCAAAGGTGCTGAACTGACGGCGCAAACCGCGCCAAGTGAATTGGAAGATCTGGATGTTCGTCTGGAGCGTCCAAATGTGTTAGCCGCGCGCCCTGCGCTCCCCCTGCCACCCTGCGCGGCTTCGGCCCCGTCAGCTTCCTGCTGGCGGGGTCCTTCGTTTCATATTGATCCAGTGGTTGATGTTCCGCTCAGCACTCTTGTTAGCGAGGATTTAGTTCGAATTGTTGATACTGGTCTAGGTTTCGACCTTCAGGCTTCAGAGGAGTCCGCGCTGTGCATCGCCTTACCGGTTTCGCTATCGCTTTGCTGCTGACCCTCGCAGGCTTTGTCTGTTCGAGCGACACGGTGTTGGCAGGCGAACCTCCGCAATTTTGGCAGAGTAACAATGCCGTCGTGCGGGTTGTAGATCTCCCCGACAGCGCAATGTTCAAGCGCGGCTACAACGATTACCTCGATCTGGGCTACCACTTCCTACCCGACGGCTCTGGCAACTGGGTCGGCTACTCAACTAAAGGGCGTCGCGAAAAGCTCGACACTGTTCGCCTTGGCATGATGCTGGCTGCTGCCAACCTAGACAGGCTGCCACTGGTACCCCAGCGCCCTGCAAGCTCCGCCACCTACTTGTTCTTCATCGCGAATGGACTGGTCCAGCTTACCCTGCTCCTCCGCATTGTGATAAATCATCACGTTGAGAACCAGTCAAAAACCGGTCGCAAGAATAGGGCACTGAACTGGCGCAGTTTGGCGAGCCGAAAGAAGAATGCAAAAGACGCCAAACAGTCAGTAAATTCGCCCAATGACTATGTCCAAGATCCGCTCACCAGCATCGATCCAGATTCAGGTCCGGTATTCGGACAGCGCGGATTGCAAGCCGCAGCGGTGTCCAATGCAAAATTCGGCCGCCGCGGCTGGTAGACCAAGCACTGATTTCTTTGTGCTCGATTAGTTCAGTCCTCTACTTCTGCCCTCATTCCCAGACCAAAAAACAGCGACCCTTGACGGTGTCGCAGCTTTCGATCATCACCGCTGGGTAATCTCGGGCACCTGCCACAGCCCACAAAGGAGAGGCCATGGCCCGCCTACCGCTCTTGATTTGGATTGTTTTGTCGCTCGCCTGGATCGCGGCGGTCGGCGTTCTCGCCTGGAACAGCTGGCCACATTTGCCGCTCGACATTTCGCACACCGACCCAGCAACAAGAGCCGCTTACGATTCTGCAGTAATGTTGCACGCAGGCCGTCACGCGGCTCTGGCACTGCTTCCGCCCCTCATCGTAGTAGCGCTAATTCGATTCTTTAAGAGATAGGCCTGCTCAAATAACCGATTCTGGCCCCACTCGTCTCGCGTGTCCGCTCCAAAAACTGGCGCACTTCGCGAGGATG
>JAJFHK010000372.1 GCA_021775655.1 Filomicrobium sp.
CGACAAGGACTTTTTGATCGGCAGTCGCCGCCCGGCGCTGTTGAAGGCGACAGCCTCTTCAACAACGGTATCGAGAACATCGCACAACTCGACAAAGTCGCGGATCGTGCAAAGGTGAGAATCCGGGCTCGAATACCAAGGTTCGGGCAGGTTAGGTGTCTCCGGCATCCGCCCGTACAGCAGCAGGTTTGTGCGGATTTTCCAATGTCCAAAATTCGGGAATGAAACGATGGCCCGCCGCCCAATGCGCAACAAGTTGACCAGCACATCCCTGGGCTTTTGCGTCGCTTGGATTGTCAGCGACAGCACTGCATAGTCGAACGCCTGATTGGGATAGTCGTCGAGATCTTCATCGGCGTTGCCTTGTATAACAGAAAGCCCGCGTGCCACACACGCATTGACACGCTCTCGGTCCAACTCCATTCCGCGCCCGTCGACCGCCTTCGTATCGGCGAGCAACTGCAATAGCGCACCATCGCCGCACCCGACGTCGAGAACACGACTACCCGGTGCCACCATCTCGGCGATCAACAGGTGGTCGACGCGATGATCGTGGTGGGACAGCGAGTCCGCAGCCTTCGACTTGTCGAGCAACGTATTTCTCCTCAGGCCGCAGGTAGGCCGCGCTGTTGAGCGCACGAATTTATAAATCCGGTCATGGTTTCGAAAAATTTCGGCTCATCGAGCAGAAATGCGTCGTGACCTGCATTGCTGTCGATTTCGACAAACGAAACGTTTGCGGCAACTGCGTTCAGTGCTTGCACGATCTCCCGGCTTTCCCGCGTTGGATAAAGCCAATCAGATGTGAATGACACGATGCAGAACCGCGATTGCGTGCCACGGAACGCCTCCGCCAGTATGTCGCCGTGCTCTGCGCCGAGGTCGAAATAGTCCATCGCCCGGGTAATATAAAGGTAACTGTTGGCATCGAATCGGTCGACGAACGTTGAGCCTTGGTGGCGCAGATAACTTTCCACCTGGAAATCAGCATCGAATGAAAATGTCATGTCCGAGCGGTTTTGCAGATTGCGGCCGAATTTCTCATGCAGGGCATCTTCGGACAGATACGTGATGTGGGCCGCCATGCGCGCCACTGCGAGGCCGTTACGCGGAACGACACCATGATTAAGGTAATCGCCGCGCATCCAGTTGGGATCTGCCATCACAGCTTGGCGGCCGACCTCATGAAAAGCAATATTCTGCGAGGAGTGCCAAGCCGCCGTTGCGATCGGTACCACGGAGAAGGCGCGGTCTTTATGGCGAACGGCCCACTCCAGAACCTGCATGCCTCCCATCGAGCCACCCATGACGGAAAACAGTTGATCGATGCCGAGATGGTCGATGAGCCGCGCCTGCGCGTTGACCATGTCGCCGATGGTAATAACGGGAAATGACAGGCCATAGGGACTGCCGGTCTCCGGGTTGATCGACGCCGGTCCAGTGGAACCAAGGCAACTGCCCAAGATGTTCGTGCAGATGACGAAGAAGCGATCCGTATCGATCGGTTTGCCGGGACCGACAAGCATGGACCACCAACCCTCCTTCCCGGTCAACGGATGCCGGTTTGCTACGTGCTGGTCTCCCGTCAGTGCGTGGCAGACAAGGATGGCATTCGACTTGTCGGCATTCAGCGTACCGTAGGTGTTGTAGGCAATCGTGAATGGAGAAAGCTTGCTACCGTTGTCGAGTTCGAGCGCTTCGGTAAAGTCGACAGAACCTGTCGTTGGGGTAACGCCATCCGAATCGATATCGCCAACGATGTGGTCGTATGTGGAGGGTGTCGTCTGGTACGTCATTGTCGAGCTCAACCTCAAACTAGGCCGGCTCAATCCAATTCAGGAAGGCGCGGCCTTTTTAGCGAGTTGTTTTACGTGGCTGCAAGCCGGCCGGCCAAATCACCACGAAGTGGCCTCGTAAATAGGGTTTGGGCAGCGCATCGTCAAGCCGCACGGACGTCCACAAGCCTTACACGGAGTCGCGGAGCTGTGACCTATTTGCGAAAAACGCAACTTTTCTTTGCACCTGCAGGCCCCGCGCCGTATTTCTCCCCTTAGTCACAACTGAGCGACCAACACACGCACCATGGCCACACCGCGACCCAATCCCGGCATTCTCGACATTGCGCCCTACGGTCCCGGCGAGAGCGGCAAAAGCGCGTCCGGCCGGCAGATCAAGCTGTCCTCAAACGAGACACCGCTTGGTCCAAGCGCGGCTGCGGTTGGGGCTTATCAGTCCATTGCCGGTACTTTGGAACGATATCCGGACGGCCAGGCCACCGCGCTGCGCAACGCGATTGCAGAAGTTCATGGGCTGGAAGCTGATCGCATCGTCTGTGGTGCTGGATCCGACGAACTTCTCAATTTGCTTGCGCAGGCTTACGTTAGCGAAGGTGACGAGGGTATCCTGACCGAACACGGATTCCTCGTGTATCCGATCGCAATACTGACCAACGGCGGCACGCCTGTGGTGGCGTCTGAACGCGATCTCGTCACCGATGTCGATGCAATTCTGGCAAAGGTCAGTAAAAAGACCCGCATCGTTTTCCTGGCCAATCCAAACAATCCAACCGGCACATTCATCGCTGATGAAGAAGTCCGCCGTCTGCGTGCGGGACTTCGCGAGGATATTCTTCTCGTGCTTGACGGTGCATACGCCGAATACGTGCACGAAACGGGATACTGTGCAGGAGAGCGTCTTGTTGCCGAAACCGACAATACAGTGATGACGCGCACCTTCTCGAAGATCTACGGCCTTGCTGCCTTGCGTATTGGCTGGGCTTATTGCCCGCCCGCAATAGCCGATGTGTTGAACCGCATACGCGGCCCCTTCAATCTGTCCGCGCAAGCAATTGCCGCAGGCGTCGCAGCGATCCGCGACAGGGACCACACCGAAAAGGCGGTTGCTCACAACGACCATTGGCTGCTCTGGCTGACCGACGAGTTACAAGGGCTCGGCCTGAGGGTGACACCTAGCGTTGCCAACTTCTTGCTGGTGCACTTCGATGGTCTAGCTCTGACGGCAGCACAGGCAGATGACGCCCTCAAAGCGCGCGGCATCTATTTGCGGCGCGTTGCATCCTACAATCTGCCGAACGCTCTGCGCATGACAGTCGGAACCGATCAGGAAAACCACGAGGTCGTGGCAGCTTTGAAAGAAGTCCTCAATTCTGGTGCGTCCACGTCGCGCGCTGACAGAGATGAGGCTGCTGCAGAATGAGTGCCGCCCGCTTCGAACAGATCGCCCTTATTGGAATCGGCCTGATTGGATCCTCGATTGCCCACGCTGCCAGGCGCGCCGGACTTGCCGGACGTATCGTCGGATCAGCGCGGACGGCTGCGACCGTTGAAACGGCATTGCGACTTGACATCATAGATGAAGGATTTGACTCTGCGGCCGAAGCCGCTCGCGGTTCAGACCTCGTCGTCTTGTGTACGCCTGTCGGCATCTGTGGTGTCGTCGCCAAGGAGATAGCTGAGGCGAATACCTTCCGCGACGGTGCAATCCTCACCGACGTTGGCTCAGTCAAGGGAGCAATTGTCCGCGACGTCACTCCGCATGTGCCAAAGAACGTCCACTTCGTACCAGGGCACCCTATCGCTGGCACCGAGCAATCTGGCCCGGAATCTGGCTTCGCCGAACTCTTCGACAGCCGTTGGTGCATCCTAACTCCGCCGGCGGACTGCGATTCAGCCGCCGTCGCCAAGCTGCGTGGGTTTTGGGAAGGTCTCGGCAGCCAGGTCGACACCATGAGTGCTGACCACCACGACCGCGTGCTTGCGATTACATCCCATGTGCCGCACCTGATCGCATTCAATATCGTCAACACGGCCGGACACCTTGAACGCGTCACCGACCGCGAGGTTATCAAGTTTTCAGCTGGTGGTTTCCGTGATTTCACGCGCATCGCCGCATCCGATCCGACCATGTGGCGCGATGTTTTTTTGAATAACAAAGATGCCGTGCTCGAGATGCTGCAACGCTTCTCCGAGGATTTGACGGCCTTGCAACGCGCGATCCGCTATGATGAGGGCGATACTCTTCACCGCCTTTTTACCGAGGCGAGTGCTTTACGGCGCGGTATCATCGAGGCAGGTCAGGACACTGACGAACCCGACTTCGGACGCCGGGTCGCAGGTCCTCAGGAAGCCAAGAGAGAGAACGACGACGACTGAGTCGATCAATGCCGGCCCAAGGCCTCGACTAATCTGTGGGCGCGGTGTGCAATCCCAACGGCATATGAGTCACGATATCGCACACGATCTTTGGGTATTCGGCTACGGGTCGCTGATGTGGCGACCGGGGTTTCCTTATGTCGAGAAAGTCCGCGCTCGGGTGGCTGGCTATTCGCGAGCATTTTGCATCCGCTCAGTGCACCACCGCGGCATCGAGGGAAAGCCCGGCTTGGTGCTTGGACTTGACCGGGGCGGCTCGTGCACTGGTATGGCATACCGCGTTGATGCCAAATATGCAGCCGAAACACTGAGTTATCTCCGCGAGCGCGAGCAGGTCAACGGCGTTTACCGCGAAACCCGGCTGATCATTTCGCTTCTTGAAGGCGACAAGCGCGAAGTTTTTGGATTGACTTACGTCGCCGAGCGCGCTCACCCCAGCTACGTTT
>JAJFHK010000373.1 GCA_021775655.1 Filomicrobium sp.
GAATTGGGCGGCAGCGTTGGCAACCACTTTGGGCACCGTGACGACGGCATGGGTATCGAGGATTTTCACTGTGACAGGTGCATCGATGGCCGCAGTCAATGCCACTTCGAGCTTGGCAAAGGCCTCATTCGGCGTGTCCGACTGGACCGTCAGCTTTATTCCGTCTCCGCCATCACCGTAGATCGCGATACCAGCAGAATCAGGCCCTCGATCGGTCATAGTGATGAGCATGTCGGTCAACAACTCACCCAGACGCGGACGCAGTTCGTCCTTCTTTAGGAAGAGGCCGACGATACCGCACATTCAAACTCTCCCGAGCATTGCAATTGGATTCGCGACGTGGCCAAATGTGGAGACAGCGGTCACTGTGGCAGAACCAATTAGCGCGGAAGAGATTTCTTGTAAAGAATATTTATTTATCACCAGACAATTCGACTCGCTGCCCCGTGCAACTGCGTCAGCTCTTCTGCGGATAGGCGATGATCGACAGATAGAGGGCTGGCAGCTTAACTAGATCCTCAGGTCCGTGCGGTGAATCCGCGTCGAAAAGCAGGGCATCGCCCGGCTTCAACGGATAAAGTTGGTCGCCGTGCCGGTAATCGACCTCACCTTCGAACATGTAGAGAAATTCGATGCCCTCGTGCTGGAATGTCGGGAAGCGATCACTCTCGCTTGTCAGACGGATCATGTACGGCTCAACCACCACGCCCGACTCGTTCGAACCGATGTGGCCGAGAAGCGTATAGTGATGACCAGCCCGAGTGCCGGCGCGCTCGATTTCAACACCTTCGCTAGCCTTGACGTGCATAGCACCGCGCGGCTCCTCGTAGCCGGAGAAGAGCTGCACAAGTGGCACGCGCAACGCGTTCGCCAGGGCCTGCAGGGTATTCAGCGACGGAGAGATCAATCCGTTCTCGATCTTGGAGAGCATGCCGACGGAAAGACCAGTCTGCAAGGCGAGGTCGGCGCCCGTCATGCGCTGGCGCTTGCGCAGTTCACGGACCTGCCGACCGATCGCGACCTCGAGATTCTTCTCGCGGGTCTCGCGCAGCGCGTGGGGATCTTGCGTTAAGGCGGATTCTGCGGTTTTCGCCTTTGACTTGATCTTAGCCATTTTCGGTTTGTCTCTCTCACCCGCGGTTTCGCCAGCCTCAACCGGGCGGCCCGACACGTTAGCACATTCGCCGTCGGGGACAGGGAGTTGGCGGCTGCAGTAGCGCGGGAGGAAGCGGTATAATTTCCACGATCTCCGCGGGACAGCGGTTACAATGCTCGCAGAAGCAGGCTGCACAATACCCGAGATCGCGGCGTGCACAGGTCATAGCCTCCGTGAGGTCAACTCGATCTTGGAGCGCTATCTGTCGAGAACAAAAAAGCTTGCGGAGGCGGCAATCATCAAATTTGAACGTGGCGGTTCTGCAGGTGGCTTTCTTTGCTAGGAGGGTTGACCGCTAAGCGCTTCTGTATGGACGCTGTCGGACCATCCCGAACGTTGACAGCCAGCTTACGGGTCGATCGGCGCTCGATCCCAAAAGTGGAAGTGACGGACATGACGATCGGCCATCCGGACAGCGCCGTTGAGCATGTCCGGATTCTGGGGCATCGCGCCAGTCAATCACTTGCCAATCAGAACGCCACTTCAAGGACGCGATAACGCGCCGGGGATAACAGATTATTCGACCTTGCGCTGTAACCGCGCAATCCCGATCGTTCGCTCTTGAGGGGGAGCGATATGCAGCTCATCGAAAAAGGGCCCGACATACCAGAGCGCTTGCTTCAAGCGCATGAAGAAGGACGTGTGGTCTTCTTTTGCGGTGCAGGCATCTCATATCCGGCTGGATTGCCCGGGTTTGGCAGTCTTGTCACACGCGCGCGTGACGATCTGGGGCTCACCTTCTCGCCGATGGTTACAGAAAGCATTGAAGTAACTTTGAAAACGCCGAAAAACCTATGAACAATTGTTATGCTTCCTTGAAAATCTGGAAGGCCGTGAATTTCGCAAGTGTAAATGCGGTGGTTGTAGAGATCCGGCTTGCCAAACTGGAGAATTTCCACTGGCGCTCCATCATAAAATTCGTCGATGCACTGATAGATAGTTGCAAGTCTCGATTCTATCTCGCCGTCAAAACTATGAAAGATGTGTTTCGATATGTAATTGGCGGGAAGTTGGGATTTCCGTACTTTGAATACCAAACCGTATGACAAGGCGTCAAAGAACTCATTTAAGCGCTCAATATCGACCCGGTACGCAACCCCATTAGCTGTTGCAATGGCGTCTTTTGAAAGTAAGCGCTTGAGCGCTCCATTGTTGTGAGAAAGCTGAGGCTCCACCTTCGTTTGAAACACCTCCCGGGCGCGATTGTGCGGTGAAGCATTCATGCATATGTGCGCTAGAGCGTAGATATCGTTCAGAGACTTTCCACTATTGTGCGCAGCACACGATTTTACCGTCAGCAGTTGAAATTTTTCACCTTCGGGAAAAAACGCTTTTGGTGGAATGTGTTCTTTGGTTGTCCCTTCTGCTGCGCAACCTTGGAAATAGCATTGCACGAACATCATCTCTCTCGTGAGCCCTGTGAAAAACAGTCCAACATGCACGATGCTCAAACGATTCGTTGAGGGTGTCGAGCCGAATTCTCAATGCTGCTCGCATACTTCACTGACCTCTCGTCTCGGCATTCCGACAAGTGCATTGGCTCACCACGTTGCCGCTAAAGTGCAACACAGATGATAAGTGCCGACTTCAGCGAAAAGCGATCGATACTTAGCCTAGTTTGGTACATCCGCTTGAAGCCCGAATCTGGCCCAGCGCCGGGCGACATCTGGTGATGAGAGAAAGTCGAAACTTTGAGCGCCCCCGCCCCTTTCGTGTCCGGGATCATAACCAGAAGTCGGATCGCGTTTTGATCCATTTGGGACCGGGTTGTAAACTCATTCGGCGTGCTGGTGAGCTGCCGCGCACATTAGCAGCCTCAATGAGAGAGGCCTGCGCGGAGAAGTCCAAAAGCTGACTGTACAAATGAGTGCTTTAATCCGCCTCCGCCGCTGCTGACCCGGAAGCTCGAAATTGCCCTGTTGCAACCAATGTCTTGCAGCGGAAAATCGGACCCCCAACCGCCCCCCGGAAAAAATACTGCCGTTTCGAAGTCCCCGAAAATGGTTCTAACCAATTGAAAACATTGGTAGCGGAGGAGGGACTTGAACCCCCGACACGCGGATTATGATTCCGCTGCTCTAACCAGCTGAGCTACTCCGCCAAGCCCCGTGGAAGCTTTGCTGAGCTTGAGGGGAACGCAGTCTATAAGGAGGCGGTGGCGCGCCTGTCAAGGTTGCTCGCCGCGTCAAAGCCGATCCTGCTGCGGGTAACATGACAGAGGCTCCTGGCCATGGTGGACAGTCAGCTGGCAAGCGGCAATTCGGCTTCTGTGAGTGTCCCGTCAATCCAGCCACCGCCAAGAATCCGCGCCTGCCCGCTGCCATCTGAATAGAACACACAAGCCTGCCCCGTCGCGATGCCGTCGGCGGCTTCATGGAGCAGCACAGACACGCTGCCGTCCTTCCCTGCATGTAAAACCGCCGGAGTGGGGTCCTGAGTCGAGCGCAACCGGGCGTGAATCTCAAGACCATCTCGAGCAGCGTCAGCGAGCGCCCCATCGCCAAGCCAGTTGACGTTGCGCAAATTGACCGTGCGTGTTGCAAGAGCTTCGCGCGGACCGACCACGACTTCATTGGATTGAGCTCTGAGCTTAACGACATAGAGCGGTTCACCACATGCAATGCCCAACCCACGCCGCTGGCCGACGGTATAGTGTACGATGCCCTTGTGAGACCCGAGCACCCGGCCATCGACATGTACAATATTGCCAGGTGTCATGGCCTCTGGTTTCAGCCGTTCGATAACGTCGGCATAGCTGCCGGAGGGCACGAAGCAAATGTCCTGACTGTCAGGCTTGTCAGCAACGATGAGATCAAGCTGGCGGGCAAGTTCCCGAACCTGAGATTTTGGCAAGTCTCCTAGGGGGAACCACAACTTGTCCAGCTGCTGGCGGGTTGTCGAAAACAGGAAATAGCTCTGGTCGCGGTTGGCGTCTTCGGCACGAGCGAGGATTGGGCCATGCTCGCCGTCACGCCGCCGAATGTAATGGCCCGTGGCGAGTATATCAGCGCCCAGTTCTGTTGCTGTCTCTAGTAGATCCTTGAACTTGATTTGCGTATTGCAGTTGACGCAAGGAATAGGCGTTTCGCCCGCGACGTAGCTGTCTGCGAATGCGTCGATGACTGCCGTCTTGAAGCGCTCCTCATAGTCGAGCACGTAGTGGGGAATTTCCAGAGCCTCTGCAACACGGCGGGCGTCATGGATGTCCTGGCCAGCGCAGCAAGCGCCTTTGCGCGCCGTAGCTTCACCATGGTCGTAAAGCTGCAACGTAATTCCTATGACATCGTGGCCAGCGCGCTTGAGCAGGGCTGCTACAACCGACGAGTCGACACCGCC
>JAJFHK010000374.1 GCA_021775655.1 Filomicrobium sp.
CTTGTTGCCGCCACGCGCTTCTGCATCGGTCGATGAGAATGCGACGAGGGCGACTGCTGCTGCTGCACCGGCGAAGATTGCAGTGTTGATCATGTGAACTTTCATTGGTGGTCTCCCTTAGAATTTGCTGGCCGGCTCATCTCCAGACCGGCGCGATGAAGTTAATTTAACCGGGTGCCGTTGCAGGGTCTGTTCCAATTGGAACACCGAAGGGTAAATCTGACAATGGGCGCACGAAACGAGCGCAAACGCCGGTCTTATGGGGCTTTTGGCAAACTGGTAGGGCAAGTCATTGCCGCGATATTGTTTGCCGCCGGAGCCATGATAGCACCGCCAGGGGCTTTTAGTGCCGAATCCGGCGATCTACGGCCAATCGCACAGCGACCAGCCGACCTGGATAAGAAGAACCCTGATTTCGAGCTCTACCTGGACAGGCTGATGATGGCTGAATCAGGCGGCAGAGATCTTCTCAAGAACCCACGGTCCAGTGCGCTTGGCCCCTATCAGTTCATCAAAGGCACGTTTTTATATGTCGTAAGACGGAGCTTCACTGAACGCGTTGCGGGCCTGAGCGTCAGCCAGATCCTGGCGCTTAGAACGGATCGGAGCTTTGCGCGTGAAGTGATTGCCGAGTATTCACACGAGCTTGCCCGGCACCTCGATAGGCACGGGCTGGCGCCGAACTACGGAAACCTTCGCCTTGCCTATCTGCTCGGTCCGACTGGCGCGACGCGCGTGCTCTCGGCTGAGTCCGATACGCCGGTTCGCCGGATCATCTCGGCGGCTGCGATAGCGGCGAACCCATTTCTATCTGGGATGACCGCGAGCGATATCATCGCGCGCGCTCACCGGGATATATCGATGGACAGAAGTAAGCGGCTGGTGGTTGCCAGACGGCAATCGGAGGCGCACGCGGGGGGACCAGCAACGTCTCAGATCCAGGTTCGCTGCAACCTGGCGCGGCCAAGCTGCCGGCGCTGGCTCGCACTTCGAAAGAAAAAGCTCAGGAAAGAGTCAGCGGCGAGACTTGCGAAGGCGGGCGAAAGCAACCGCTAAATAGTTCGGGCAACCTCTCACAATGGGCCGAGCCAGCGCGGCGTGCGTGCGCGATACTCACGATAGTCACTGCCGAACTCGCGTGCCAGTACCCGTTCCTCGGGAATAATCACGAAGGCGGTCATCAACACGATATACAGTAGGCAAGAAACGAGAGCCGCCATTGGGGACATGTAGCCAAGGGACAGAAGCGGCAGCAGGAATGCGACATAGATCGGGTTGCGCGAATAGCGGAATACGCCACTGGTGACGAGCCGCTTAGGATGGCCAAATGTGCTCGCGCGGAGTGAAAGCTGCATGTGCTGCTGGATCATGGCGGTCGCAGCGAAAAATGCCACGACGGCGATAATCATCAGATACGCGCCCGGGCCGCCAGACCGAAGTCCTTCAACGGCGGCCGGTCCTGCTGCTATAAAAAAGCCAACGGCGTAACACGCCCAGCTGATCCAACTGCTCAAGTCGATACGGCCAATTGTACGCGCCATGAGGGTGTCGGCTTCAAACCGTGTTGCTGTGTCTAGTTGCATGATCAGGCCCCGCCCGTGTCTTACTTTGGGACGCTCCGAAAGGTCTGCCGGAACTCCGGCTTCGACCTTGGACACTCCCGAATCTTGAATGTGCCGTCCCGGGATCGATCTGACAGTGCGACCCCAACGGACGAGAAAATTGCAAAAGAGGTGCCAAAACCCTGACTTTGGCCGGGTCAGGCTGAGCCTTGGGGGCGACAAGGGGCTTGTTTTGTGGAGTTGCGGCGGGCTGGCACTTGAACTTGATGAACGGCGCAGCGCATTATCTGCCCGCGTTAACTATATCCATCGTGGCGCGCAGGGACTTTGTCAGTCGCCACCACGAAATGCCAAGAACCGCTACAAGGAGGCGCATCATGCCGATCCGCTCTGCCGCACTCGCCGCCGCAGCCGCCGGCCTATTATTTGCTCAACCGGCGTTTGCTCAAGATTGCCCAGGCAATCCCGATGCGCTCGGTGTTTCGCGCACTGTCGAGATCGACACATCCGGCGGTCCGGGATTCGGTCTTGGGCAGTACAAGCTCTACGACTTTCTGCAGCCTGGAGAAATTGTGCTGACCTTCGATGATGGTCCCTGGCCGACAACCACTGCTGCAGTTCTCAAGGCTCTGAAAGACAACTGCACTAAGGCGACATTTTTCGTCATCGGCAAACATGCAGTCTGGCACCCGAACATCCTGAAACAGGTTGCCGCTGACGGACATACGATTGGCACGCACACTTTTTCTCACGCCAACCTTGCCAAAGGAAAGATGAAAGGCGAAGCGGGCCGCGCTGAAATCGAAAAGGGCGTCAGCGCAGCAAAGTTTGCGCTTGGAGCCGCGCCTGCACCGTTCTTCCGCTTCCCGTTTCTGCAGGACCCCGAAGACGCCATCGGTTATCTCGGCAGCCGAAACCTTGCCATTTTCTCAATGGATGTCGACTCGTTCGACTTCAAACACCGCAGTCCCAAGAAAGTGATCGACAGTGTTATGAGTAAGATCACGAAGAAGGGCAAAGGTATCATCCTTATGCATGATTTCCAGAAGGCGACGGCAAAGGCGATGCCAGACCTTCTGAAGCAACTCAAAGATAAAGGATTCAAGGTCGTGCATCTGACGCCGAAAAGTTCCGCTGTCTCGATTGCGACATATGACGAGGCCATCAAGAAGGAATTCGCCGGTGCGATGGGCGATGCCAAACCACTATCGAGCGTGGTGAAAACGATCACTGGTAAGTAGGCGCCGCGTCCAAGGGTCCAGGAGACAGTGGCGGCCGTAACGCTCATAACTGTCACGTCTTTTTGACCTGAGGAGCTTTGATGCCGACTTCCAGACGCGTCCATTCCCAACTGTGGCGAGCCGCGACAGCCATCGGCCTGATTGCCGCTGGCCTGATCAGTGCGGGTCCGGCTGCCGCGGCGACATGCTCGGCATCCGACTTTTCGCGCGAGGTCGATGCGGCCGGGGAGGCGCTTCGCGGATTCAACACCAGCATGGCACCGGAACTGCAGCAGCGCATCCAGCAACTCAAAACAGCCAAGGGCTGGAGCGATTCAGACACCGAGAAGTTGGCGCAGGATTATCTCTTTGATGCGCGAATTGCAGGCCTGGACCGCAAAGCCAATGACCTACTTACCAAGCTTGACGATCTTGGAAGTGCAGGCGAGCAAGGCAGCGCGGATTGTTCCAAGCTCAATGAACTGAAAGCTACAGGCGTCGAATTGCTTGCAGTGATGAAGGCAAAGTCATCTTACACACTCGCTAAGATCGACGACGAAATCGCGGCCGGGCGCGGTGTGGCTCGTCCCAATTCGGATGCGACGGCTGCTCTGCGACTGCCGGAAGGCGAAACTCGAAATCTCGCAGCAGCTCCAAAGAAACCTGCCGGGCCGACGGCGGCGGAAAAGGCGGCCGAAGCGCAAAAGAAGCCACCTGCCAAACCGCGCCCTGCGCGGACTCCGTCGACCGATGCGAAGGCACCGCAGGCAGCGAGCGGGTGGGAAACTTCAACGCAATCTGATCCGTCCACCGAAGCACCGAGGATCGAAGTCGCGCCAAATACGGAGGTGGACAATGATAACTGGGGTGCGCCGGGAGACCTCGCCCTTAATGCGCCACCGCCAGGAGACGGAGAGGCCGCCGATCTACCACAACTCCCGCCACCGGGTGCCTTCACAACGACAGACGAAGGCTACACGCTAGACGAAATTCGCGAGGCCTCACGCGGCTTTTTTGGAACGATTTCGACCAATCTCGCGAGCGTCATGGAGCATACCTTCCAGCAGTGGGGGCAGCCGACCGGCTACGTTCTGGGCAAGGAAGGTGGCGGTGCTTTTCTCGCAGGTTTGCGCTACGGCGAGGGTACTGTCTTCATGCGTAGCGGCGCGCAACGCAAAGTCTATTGGCATGGGCCCTCACTCGGCTACGACTTTGGTGCCGAAGGGTCGAGGACGCTTTTCCTGATCTATTCTCTCAAGCATCCTGATGGCCTGTATCGTGCCTTCACGGGGGTCGACGGGTCGGCCTATCTTGTCGGTGGTGTGGGTGTGACGCTTCTCAAAGGCGGGCCAGTGATTCTTGCGCCCATTCGCTCCGGCGTTGGGCTGCGGCTCGGAGCCAACATCGGCTACCTGCGCTTTTCGCCCGAAGCAACATGGAATCCATTTTAGTGGGCAGCACAGTACCTATTGAAAAGCGCGGCCGACGTTCCTCACGATTGCGTTAGATCGGCGTTCGCCTATTCATATGATTTGGGAACTCATTGATCAACTTGCATTAACCAGCCCAACCGCTGCCAGTCCGCTCACGAAACGATGCGCTGCAAAATCGAATTCGGATTGACATTGAATATTCGCGGGAGCAAAATTCATTCAACGATCGAATAGGAGGTTTACGAAAATGACTCCACCTGGTCGCTTATAATTGGACTTACTCAAACGCTCGCGGAACCATCGCTGCGTTATAGGTCCATAGAAAACATTGCTAAAATACACGCAGGCGGAGTGACGCTTGAGCGAGGAATCTCGTTAGCTGATACAGTGGATAATATTCAGCACGAAGCAGCGCCATGTTATTGCCAAACAAGCTGCTCCGGGATGACTACAAAGAGCGTATCGATGCCTGAAATTGACCTGATGTGGTCGGGCCGGCGTACTGAAAGGTGAGAAAACGACAGCGCAATAGATCCTAGAATTTGTTTCCTAATTGAATAGGAATCGGTGAATTCGCAAATGGATCGTCCGCGCAAAGAAACTCTCCAGGATATAGAAACGCCAAATCGTATCACAATGATGGAGCCCGGGGGATCGAATGATCCCCGCGGGCTCTTGATTTTTTGCCTTGCGCTTCGGTGTTGGGCAATTCAGGCAACCTTCGCACGGTTTGGTCGCGAAATTCCCACGGGTATGGTGCTCCCCAGCGTTTAGCGCCTCGACGGAATGAGGACGCGTCGCGAATTCCTAGGATTTTGCTGCAGCAACCGCTTGCGGAAGGACTTCGGCCAGCAGGTCGAGTTCGGCGTCAGGACCGGTTGAAACACGGATGCAGCGGTTCAGAGGCGCCACTCCAGGCATGCGGATAAAGACATCCCGCGCCAGTGTTTCGTTCAGGATGCGGCGCGCGTACTCTTCGTCACGACCGCAATCGATTGCGACGAAATTCGTCGCAGACGGCAGGGCCAGCAGGCCGCAATCTGACGCGATGGCAGAGATGCGTTCGCGGGCACGAGATATGCGGGCCACCACGTCAGCGAGATAATCCTGGTCGCGCAAGGCCGCGAGTGCACAGACTTGGCCGAGGCGGTTAATGCCATAGTGATTGCGCACCTTGTCAAATGCCGTGACGAGGGCTGCATCGCCCATTACGTAGCCAATGCGGGCACCTGCCATTCCGTAGGCTTTAGAGAATGTGCGATAGCGCAGCACCTGCGGGTTTTCGACATCGATCGGTGGCGACGTGCCCGGCGGGGCGGTGTCAGAATAAGCTTCGTCGAGAATCAGGAGAGTTTCGGCGGGCAGTTCGTCGATCAGCTTTTCGATCTCGGCAGCGGTCCACCATGACCCCATCGGGTTATCCGGATTGGAGACATAGAGAATCTTGGCGTTCTCGCGCCGCGCTGTGTCGAGCAGGGTTTCGATGTCTTCGCGATCTTCGCGGTAAGGGATCTTGACGAGACGGCCGGCGTGGCCGGCGACATGGAAATTGAATGTCGGGTAGGCCCCTCGCGAAGTTACGACCGTTTCTCCAGGAGCGAGAGTCAATGCGAGGGTCAAGCCAAGAAGGCCGTCTATGCCTTCTCCGATATTCACGTTCTCGACCGCGACACCGTGGAAGGCGGCGATTGCTTTGCGCAATTCGTAATTCTCCGGATCGGCATACATCCAGTTCCGCTCAACAGCCTCGTGCATCGCAGCGATGGCCATGGGCGAGGGACCGAATCCAGATTCGTTGGCGCCTAAGCGCGCCTTGAACTGACGGCCAAGCTCGCGCTGATGGTTTTCCGGGCCAACAAAAGGGACGGTGGCCGGTAGCTCAGCTGCATGCGGCGTCAAAAAACGCGTAGATCTCATAATAGGCCCAACTCAGCCAGTTCACGCCGCATGCGCGGCGGCATGCCAGACAATCC
>JAJFHK010000375.1 GCA_021775655.1 Filomicrobium sp.
CCGGCGATGACTGATTTTATCTTCATGGTGCGCGACACGAGCTACATGTTCGTCACAGGTCCCGACGTGGTGAAGACAGTGACGAATGAGACGGTGACAGCCGAAGAACTCGGCGGTGCGAAAGTTCATACTTCGAAGTCATCGGTTGCCGACCGTGCATTCGACAACGACGTCGAAGCGCTTCTGCAAATGCGCCGTATGATGGATTTCCTGCCATCCAACAACACGGACGGTGTGCCGGTGTTGCCGACGATGGATTCGTCCGACAGGATTGAGCACTCGCTTGACACTCTGGTCCCGGACAACCCGAACACACCCTACGATATGCACGAATTGATCGCCAAAGTGGCGGACGAGGGTGACTTTTACGAGATCCAGGATGCGTTTGCCAAGAACATCGTGACGGGATTTGCGCGCATGGAGGGTCATACCGTCGGAGTGGTCGCAAACCAGCCGATGGTCCTGGCCGGAGTTCTCGATTCTGATGCGTCGCGTAAGGCAGCGCGTTTTGTGCGTTTTTGCGATTGCTTCGATATCCCGATTCTGACTTTCGTTGACGTTCCCGGCTTCTTACCGGGCACCGCGCAGGAATACGGTGGGCTCATCAAGCATGGCGCCAAGCTCCTATTTGCTTATGCTGAAGCGACCGTGCCGAAGGTTACGGTCATTACGCGTAAGGCCTATGGCGGGGCATATGACGTCATGAGTTCCAAGCACATTCGCGGTGACGTCAATTACGCTTGGCCGACGGCTCAGATTGCCGTGATGGGGGCCAAGGGTGCTGTAGAGATTATCTATCGTTCCGAGTTGGGCGATGCCGATAAAATCGCCGGGCGCATCAAGGACTATGAGGAGCGCTTTGCAAACCCGTTCGTGGCTGCTGAACGTGGCTATATCGACGAGGTAATCCTGCCGCGCAACACGCGTCTGCGGATCTGTCGCGCACTTAATATGCTGCGAAACAAGACGCTGGAAAATCCGTGGAAGAAGCACGATAACATCCCTTTGTGACCGGGCGTTTCGTGGGGCTACTTGGCGTCTGATCGGATTCAGTCTGGATTCGAGATTGAAATGGTGCCCTTTTCGGCGTTGGCCGGAGTGGCACTGCTCTATTTTTTCGAGTAACTGGGTTTGTTCCGCTCATGGTCCGCGATCCGTCCAAAGCTGATTGTTTAGGCGCTCAGCGCCTGATCTGGGCGATTGAGGGCTGGTATTCAAACCGGGGCCGGGGACATATGCTCTTGAAAATTTGACCGGCACGGCGTACATGGACAGCAGATTTTCGCCGGAAAACTTGGCCGCGACGCTTTGAGCTTTTCAGGCGCACGTTCAGACTCCCCAACAAAATCGACAAACGCGGACATGCCGGGCACTTCGTGGTGCTGGTTCGTCTGCAAACATCTTACGGTTCTTAAAAAGGAACAGACTCTTGGAAACCGGAACAGTTAAATTCTACAACGACCAAAAAGGCTACGGCTTTATCGCTCCTGATAATGGCCAAAAGGATGTCTTTGTCCATGCGACCGCTCTTGAGCGCGCGGGCATCCATGGCCTCTCGGAAGGACAGAAAGTCTCCTTCAATACAGCTACCGATCAGCGTAGCGGCAAAATCGCCGTTGACTCGATCGAGCTTGCGTAAGCGTTGATGCGCTGACGTTACACCATCTCTAGGCATGGTGACGTTGACTGAACGACAGGAGCCGTTCTCTTGCGAGGGCGGCTCCTTCATTTTTCTGCCTGCGTGTAGTGATCTATGCCATCTTGAGTTTGGCCGCTGGATTGAGTTCAATTGCCCGCTCGCAATTAAACTGGAATTTGAGGGAGTGACTGAATATGCGTGCTTTTCGGCTGATGGGTAGCGTTGTGGTCATGGCCCTTGCAACGGCGCTCTACACCGCTCTTGCGGCTGGCGTCCCAACCCTGCAAACGGCTGTGGCCGCCGGAGAAACAATGACAACACCATCAGGTATGAAAATCGTCGATACTGTAGAAGGTACGGGGGCTACACCAAGCACCGGGCAGACTTGCGTCATGCATTACACCGGTTGGCTCTATGAAGATGGCGAGAAGGGTGCGAAATTCGACAGCTCGGTTGATCGCGGTCAGCCGTTTGAATTCACAATTGGTGTTGGCCAGGTTATTCGCGGTTGGGATGAAGGCGTAGCCTCGATGAAAGTGGGCGGCAAGCGCACACTCATCATTCCTGCAGACCTTGGCTACGGTGCACGCGGCGCCGGAGGCGTCATTCCGCCTAATGCGACGCTTATCTTCGATGTCGAGCTTCTCGACGTGAAGGGTTGAGCATTCAAGTGCGTTATACACGCTGGTCGGCACTGCAGAAGTTGATCTGCTTGCCGGAAATGCCAATCTTGGCAGCGGCGTAGAGTTTGCCGCGCGACAAGGTCGACCGGAGCGTGCCGCCGGCGTTCTTCGTGATCCATTTTTCCGGAAGGTTGATGGCACCCGCAATCGTGCCTGACCGCTTGGCAAGCATGCCGCCGTCGAGCAGCGAAACGTTGTCATGGCCCGCCACCTTGAAGGTCCATTCGATTGGCGTACCGGTCCCCATATCCAGCGCGTTGCCGCTTATGAGGCAAACAAGGCCACCAATGAGGAGGCTGAATACTCTCTTCATGCGTTGCTACCGACCAAACGCAGTCCTATTTAAGACCAAGTTGGTCAACTGTTTCAACCTTTTAGGCGCAATTCCGTGCGAGCGTAATGTGCCGGGACCTTGAAGAGATCCGGGAGCCAAGGGTTGGCGCCGGTGACGAAGTTAAGGGCGACGTCGGCCATCTTGTGGGCGATTGCGAAGGATATTTTGAAGCCGCCGGTGCAGACAATGGTGCGTGGGGCTTCGGGAAGCGCTCCGATCATGGGATGCCGTCCAACAGCGTTGGGGCGGATGCCTGCCCAGCGCTCGACCATTTGGGCCCCCTCCAGAATGGGGCAAAGCTCAGTTGCGCGAGCGATAAGGCCGTCGAGCTTCTGATCGGTCGAATTGGGGTCTGAGTATTTGCTTTCCGAAGTTGAACCGATTGCCACCAAGCCATTTTCGTGGGCGATCACATAAGTTCCTGCGTAATAAAGGATCTGTGAATTAGGGGAGAAAAATCGCGTTGGCTTCATCAACGCAGCCTGCCCTTTGACGCCGCGGCCAAGTCGAAAACCAGTTACCGGTTGCAGCAACTCAAAAGTATTGTAACCGGCGGTGACGATGACCCGGGCTGGCGACAGCTCAGTGCCGTCGCTCAAGACGATTTCTGCACCACCGTTTTTGAGTTTTGCAACCGGAGTGTGTTCGCGGATTTGGACCAAATCGCCGAGCGCGCGAGTGAGCGCTTTGATGAGACCACGCGGATCGACGCGTGCGCTCATGGTATCGTACTCACAACCGAGGGTGGCAATTCGCGGGTTGAGCCATTCAGTGTCGGGCACTGCGTCGAGCAGGTGCCAATCCAGCGGTGTGCCTGCGGGCGATGTTTGCGGCCAGTTCTGTTTTGCGGCGGCTTGCCATCCTGAACGCTCCATTCGCTTCTCTTCTGTGCGGGTCGGGATTAATCGGCCGCATCTTAGGTAGCTGCAATTCACACCTGTGCAATTTTGCAATTTCGTGATTTCAGTCTCGAGCGACATCAGCGCGTCGAGCTGGAACGCTTTTTCGTGCGTCCATTGAACCGGCTGGTGCGGCATCAATGCTCCAAGAAATCCACCGCTTGCTCCTTGCCCGATCACATCCTTTTCAAGGAGAACCGTTCGTAGCCCCTGCTGGGATGCGCGATATGCACACCATAGGCCGACGATACCGCCGCCTATAATGGCAAGGTCTGGAGTCCTTTGAAGGTCGTTTGGGCCGCGATTTGTGTGGTTTGCAGATAATGACGACATCGATAGTGATTGGTTCGAGGATCTTTGAGAGGTGTCGTTGCACATGGGCGATGAATTGGTGCACAGCCTAACCTGGGGTGAGCGAGAAGTCCCAATCTCGGATCGTTTCGACGATACGTTCTACTCGCGACACGATGGGCG
>JAJFHK010000376.1 GCA_021775655.1 Filomicrobium sp.
TCGCTCATGTTTTGCTGTTGGGATACCGAGTGACCGAGGAAAACCTCCTGGCTGTTTTGGTTGTAGAGCAGCGGACCGAGCTTTTCACTCATGCCCCACTCCGTTACCATCTTTCGGGCAATACTCGTCGCCTGCGTAATATCGCTGGAAGCGCCCGTGTTGAGGTGCTCCTTGCCGTAGATCAGCTGCTCGGCAACACGCCCGCCGAATGCCATCGCGATTTTGCCCTCACACCATTCCATCGAATAGCTGAGCTTATCGCGCTCCGGCAAACTCATGGTCACACCAAGCGCTCGACCGCGCGGAATGATCGTTACTTTGTGCAATGGGTCGTTGCCGGGCACCAAGACATTGACGATAGCATGCCCTGCTTCGTGATAAGCAGTCGCCAGTTTCTCTTCTTCGGTCATCGCCATTGAGCGCCGTTCCGACCCCATCATGACTTTGTCTTTGGCATCCTCAAACTCTGCCTGCGTCACGAGCCGCTTATTGCGGCGTGCAGCCAAGAGCGCAGCCTCATTGACAAGGTTTGCAAGGTCCGCCCCGGAGAAGCCCGGCGTACCGCGCGCGATTACCCGAGGATCGATATCAGGCGCGATCGGAACCTTGCGCATGTGAACGCGCAAAATCTTTTCGCGACCCGTTACGTCCGGGTTGGGTACGACAATCTGACGGTCAAAACGACCAGGACGGAGCAGAGCGGGATCGAGCACGTCGGGACGGTTCGTCGCGGCGATGATGATGACGCCTTCGTTGGCTTCGAAACCATCCATCTCGACCAGCAATTGGTTCAGCGTCTGTTCGCGCTCATCGTTACCACCGCCAAGCCCGGCACCACGGTGACGGCCAACCGCATCGATTTCGTCGATAAAGATGATGCACGGCGCATTCTTCTTTGCCTGCTCGAACATGTCGCGCACACGGCTGGCACCAACACCGACAAACATCTCGACAAAGTCGGAACCCGAGATCGTGAAAAACGGAACGTTGGCTTCGCCCGCAACCGCACGCGCAATGAGCGTCTTACCGGTGCCTGGAGGCCCGACCAGAAGACAGCCACGCGGAATTCGACCGCCGAGCCGCTGGAATTTTTGCGGATCACGCAGAAACTCAACAATTTCCTGAAGATCGGATTTTGCTTCATCGACACCGGCGACGTCTTCGAACGTCACACGGCCATGACGCTCGGTCAGCAATTTCGCCCGCGACTTGCCAAAGCCCATAGCCCGGCCCGAGCCCGACTGCATCTGGCGCATGAAGAAGATCCACACCGCGATCAACAGCAGCATGGGGAACCAATTCAACAAAACGTTGAGAATCGAGGGCACGTCCTCGTCGCGCGGCGCAACTTTGAACTTCACGTTCTTGGAACGAAGGCGCTCGACGAGGCCTGGGTCTTCCGGCGCGTAGGTTTGGAAAGTCCCACCCTCACGCAACGTCCCGGAAATCTTATTGCCGGAGATAGTCGCATCGGTAACGTTATCGGCATCAACAGCAGTCAGAAACTCGGAATAGGTGATCTCTTCACCTTTGCGGCTCTGCGCGGTGTTGTTATTGAACAGATTGAACAACGCAGCCAGCAGCACCAGGATTGCGACCCAGACGGCAAGCTTCTGGAAGTTTGAATTCATTTCGGTCCCTCTAGTGTCCCGAACCAGAAGTTCGTCACCAATTGCAGCACCTGCTCAGCGAACTTCTCGTTCGAGAAGGACACTAGCAATCTAAACTCTCTAGCGTGGTTTAGATTCAAGAATTCACTCACAACCGTGCAGCAAGCACAGGCAAATTCTAAAAAGCACCACGCTTAGCCCGGAGCGACCGGGCGGACTTCCGCCAAAAAGGGTTTTAACGGAGTTCGTCACATCTCACGTTAAGATAGGTATCGCTTGCGCCTTTGCCAAGCGACCTGCGGGATTTGCCTCACTGCAAGCAACCTACCACGCTTGGGTTTCTCTTATGTAACTGTGAATTAACGTTTAATCCGGGTCCGCGCACCCTGCCTTACCCGTAAAACGGCGCCCCCATGAAATTCGCCCTGAAGAATTGAGATTCAAGCGATCGCCAAGCTGCCCACGCCCGCGTCGCCTTTTTATGGGCCTCAGAAGCACCTAGAAAGCTGTCTAGATACGGAACGCCAATAAGATCAGTCTCCGTCCAAATCGTCGGCATCGTGGCCATCGCAGCCGATTTGAGCTTCAATTCGTCCAGGCCCTCAACCTCTCGTTTCAGCCGAGCCCAGCCCCCAGCCCCGAGTGCCCGGATTTCAACCTCGTCGCGCGCGGCGTCATCTGCCTCGACCGTGTACCGGCCCCCATCCCACTCAACCAACTGACTAGGGGCCAATGGCACCGTCTCCAACCCCTCACCGCGACCCTCGCGGTAGATCAGTAGCTTCCCATCCTGGTACTCACCCACAAGCTCAATCCGGCAGCCACCAAGCGTCGAGCCTTTGAACGGACCTTCGGCTCCCATCAGCAATTCTCTCAAACGTTCGACCTGGGCAAGTTCTGCGGACCTCGCGCTGCCGCCAAATGCATTCAAGAGAACGGATAGCAGCCGAACGCACGAAAAATCTCCACGCCCATGAAACTTTGGAGTAGCCACTTCTCCGATAAGGCCGCCGTTCCAATCGATTATTTCCCGGCGCCAATGAGCCTCGAAACCATCCAGCGACATTTCAGCCGCTCTCAGGCGATTTGCACTACGCACGATCCCTGCGCTACCGACGCCGACGGTTCTCAGGACCTCCACGGCGTTCCGAATCCTCACACGCTCGAAGCGTTCATCCGAGTTTGTCGGATCGTCAATCCACTTGGCACCGCGCGCATTAAGCGTTGCCACTAACCGCGATTTCGGAAGTGACATGAACGGACGACGAACCAGCCCACCGATTGTGTTGGGCCGCCCCGGTCCTGCTCCAAGCGAAAGAGGCTGAGTATCCGACATTCCACCCAGACCGCGCAGACTGCTACCACGCGCCAACCTCATCAGAACCGTTTCCACCTGATCATCCAGGTGGTGAGCCATGATGATGGACCGCGAAACAGCGCGGCGATCCAATACGCCATGATCGACAAGCCACCAGTTTTCAGCGTCGAGCAATTCCAGAATAAGCCGGTGCCGGAGATCCCTCGCCCATTCCTGAATACCCGACCGCGGCGGCGGCTCATCCGCTTTCAAGGTCTGGTGCGGCAGGCCCAGGTGAGACGCTTCCGCAGCGACAAACTTCGCCTCGGTCGCAGCTTCGGGTCGCAGCCCATGATCGATAGTCAAAACAACCACGCGTGGTACCGAACAGATACGATCGTCGGAAGCCGAAAATTCGGCTCCATCCAACCAGCTTGGAATTGGCAACTGTTGCGGACGGGGCCAACCAGCCCGTGACGAATTCAAAGATGAAGTAAAACTTTGCCGAGGAGGCCTTGCCGGCAGCGTAGAAGACCACTCCGCTACCAGATGCATCAACGCCATGCTGTCCGCGCCACCAGAAACGCAAAGCGCCAACGGCTTCCCAGCTAACGGTGCAAGCAGCCGGTCACGCTCGTCCGACGAGATCGGCAGGGCATCGTCTTCCTTATTATTCGAAACTTCACTCATAATGGCCGGACACTAGCACCAACCCGGGCCGCAACCACCGGCGTCATCGCACCGAGACGATTGAACTCAACACCCCGATCGTCGCCGCTCGGTGCTCGCTTGCCTGCGAATGTCGGCCGGTGCGTTGGGGTACTGCGCTGAGAGCTCAGAATACGACGAACAAGCTGCATCCTTCTGCCCCATCCGGTCGAGAGACATGGCAAGCTTCAGCAAACTGTTCGGTGCCTTCGCATTTTGTCGATGCTTCTCGTAGCCTTCGAGGAACGCAGTTGCAGCCGTCTTGTATTCTCCGCGCAGATAATACGTTTCGCCAAGCCAAAATTGCGCATTGCCAGCCAGCGGGTCCTGCGGATAGCGGCTCAGAAAATCCCGAAATGCTATTTCCGCTGCGCCATAGTCCTGCTGCAACATGTATCCGTATGCGGTTTCATACATCTGCTTGGCGCTAGCCCCGCCGCTCTGATTGATGCCGTCCCCCGAAAGCAACCCGCCAATTCCATCTTCACGCCCAGGTGTCACGGTCGTTGTGCCAAAACCGTCGTAGCTGCCAACTGCATCATTACTTTGCGGTGCCGCGGCATAAGCGCTACCTGACGGCGGCGATAGGCTGCCCCGCTGGCTTGAAAGCGTTCGCACCTCGCGCGAAAGCTGCTCCATCTGAACGGTCAATGCCTGAATCTGCGTTTCAATTCCGTCAAGGCGCGCCGAATCGGACGCTCCGCCGTAGTTCGCACCATAACCGCCTCCTGCGGGAGGCGGCGCGTAGGCCGGCCCGACTGCTGCTGCACCGCCAGTCGCCTTGGTCGATTCCAGCGTTCCGACAACAACCTGCATATCAACAAGCTGCTCTTCCAACTGCTGAACCCGCTTTGCAAGTGCCCCCGCATCCTGTGCCCATACGGCAACCGGTGACAAAACGGCGGCAAAAAATGCCAAGCCGGCGATCGTTCTCGAGGCTGCCGCAACGCCCGGCGCGATGATCGTCATGATGCGCATGTCCTGTTGTTTGGCATTGAAGACTGTTTGATACCCGGAATTGCGCCAACCTGTCCACGCGACGCGACATTACGTCAAACAGCCGGCTACTAGACCGGCATTGAATGTCCGCTCTGAATCGATTGAGCCGTACTCAGCGGCAAAGTCCCGCGATCAATCAGATAATATTCTAAATGGTTCCCGCACCCAACACAGCACACCAAAGACACCGCAAGGCTGTTGCCTCAACACCGCGTCAAGACCAAGAAATTGGAAACATGCCCTAAGTCCATTGGAACGACTTTATGGCTGTCGCTCGCCACCCGTTTTCGTGCTCATGACATGCACCACGACACGCCGATTCTGCGCGCTACACGCAGGCTCCCGACAATCCGCTATCGGATCACGGCGGCCAAGGCCCAGAACCTGTAGGCGTTCAGCCGCAATCCCTTCTTCCTGCAGCCTGTTCCGAACAGCTTGGGCGCGCGTCATGGCGACTTGCTCGTCGACTTCCACAGCCCCGCCTTCGTCTGCGTGGCCCGCAATCACGACGCTTGCATTCCAAGCGTTCAACCAGTGTGCCTGCCGCGACAAAACCAGTCGGGCGCGCGAACCCAGTTCAGCACTCCCCGGAGCAAAGAACACTCGATCTCCCACGTCAAAGCGCAGGCGCTGCGTTGCCGCGGCATCCGACGATTCGAGAGCTTGTGGAGAAACGGAGTGAGCGTTAGCCGGCAGATCAACCACGCCGTCGCCAGTACCCACCGCTGGCGCATTATCGTCCTGAACTTTCACCAGATACCGTTGCCCGAAGCCTGCCGACACCGCAGCTTCTTCTGCAGCGTATCCGGCCTGCACCATGATCGAAGCAGTTAGAGCCAACGCCAAGACGGGAGCTGAGGGATTCGTCGATAGAATGCGAGTACGCAGCACACCTTTCACCAGCTTCCCGTGGTATCGCGTCAAGCCATTCGAGAGCCCCGGATTTTACCCGACGTAGCCTTCCCCACGAATGACAGCCGGGTTAACCGGCAACGCGGCTATTAAGGACTGTTTGCGCACGGCGGTTTTGCGACCAGCAGGAGATATCGTCACAAACCGCGACTGGACGCTCTTTACCATACGAAATCGTCCGGATCCGTGACGAGTTGACGCCCGTCCGACCAAGGAAATTACGCACCGAGGTGGCGCGGCGTGCGCCCAGCGCGATATTGTATTCCCGCGTGCCCCGCTCATCCGCGTGGCCTTCGATCGTGATTGTAAACTGCGGATACTGCCGCAACCATTGCGCCTGTTTTTGCAGCGTCTGTCGGGCTTCCGGAGTGAGATCGGAGCTATCCGTCGTAAAATAGACGATGTCACCGACATTGACGCTGAAATCGCGCTGCGTCCCGGGGACCACTGGTCCGCCCGCGCCCGGCGCCAACTGAGCGGACTGATCGGCATTGTTACCTGCACAGGCGGCAACCAGAAAGCTGGCCAGCGCTGCCATCGCAAGGCGCACCAAGGTGTTCTGGCGCCAG
>JAJFHK010000377.1 GCA_021775655.1 Filomicrobium sp.
TCGGGGTGTACGTTGGCCGCCGCGATTACGGCCCACTTGGCCCTGGGTGCCAACCTCGAAGAAGCAATTGCGCATTCGAAGACTTTCGTTTCAGCCGCGATAGAAAGTGCTGCAGTTCGGCCTGTCGGCCAAGGACAGGCGCCGCTTGATCATTTTTTGGGCGGCGCAAAATAGGTGCCGAGCGCGTGGTTCTAGCTTGGCGAATGTAGTTACAGTTGGTATGGGCATGGTTCATGAATCCTCGCGCGCTCGAGTGATCGGGAGTGCGTTTTGGATATTCGATAGTATTGTGTCGTGGTTTCGAACTGCGTATTGGCAAACGGTTGCTGTGCACGGGATGGGGCGATGTGTTTTGGGGGAAACCTGATGTCGGAGCGATTCACTCCAACTTCTGTTTTGGGTGCGGTGTTATTCGTCGGCGCCAGTCTAGCGGTATCGATTGCATCAGGACCTTCGCAGGCGGCTGGCATTAAGGATCTTGCGGGGCGTTGGTCGGGTTGGGGGTCGGTAAAATTAACCAATGGTGCAACAGAGCAGGTCAAATGCGTTGCGACATACTTCCTCAAAGATACCGGGTCGGGCCTTGATCAAAACCTTCGGTGCGCGAGTTCAAGCTATAAAATCGATGCAAAGGCTAATTATGTCGTGAGCGGAAGTTCAGTTAGTGGCACTTGGGAAGAGCGTACGCACTCGGCCAAAGGTGCTGTGGCGGGAAGTTTTGCCAACGATTCTTTCAGGTTGACCGTTCAGGGCGAGACATTTTCAGCAAACATGACGATGACTTCGTCAAAGTGCAAGCAGTCGATCAGCATTACGCCTCAAGGGCTTGATGTGCGGAGTATTTCTGTCGGACTGCGGAAATGCTGAATTCCGCCGGCTTAGCCAGTGACTTGTCTGGCGACGGCTGATGGCATTGCTCAAAATTTGAAAAACCATTGCCTAGACCAGCGTTATCCGTGACTGAATCAGCACGGTCGCCTGTGTATTATGTTGCCGAACGCTAATGGACGTTGCAGCAGGTCCCCCGCCTGAGCAATTGTGTCGTAAATGGAATTTCTGGTGTGCTTGTCGTATTTCGCGCCGCCAGGGCTTGTAGCGCAACTGGGCGCAGACGGGGGTAGTTATGAGTGTCTCGAAGACTGCAGTTGCCCGAAGTGCATTATATTCGGGCGTTGCCACGGTGGCGCTGATTGCGACAGGTTTCTCCGCGCTAGCAGGTGGGTTTTCGATACGCGAGCAGTCGGTTTCAAGCCAGGGCGCGTCATTCGCTGGTAATGCCGCCGGCCACGACCTGAGTTCGATGTATTGGAACCCCGCAGCGGTCAGCGTGGCCGGGTCCGGGCTGAACACGGAGAGCCATTATTCGCTCATCGTTCCGCAAGCCGACATTACTGTCGAAAGCTTCAATGCAATTCCAGCGAGTGCCTTTGCAGGCATTTCCGGAAGCGAAAGCGGTAACATCGGCAGATTGGCGCTCGTTGGGGCGTCGTACGGGTCTTATCAGCTTAGTGAACAACTATTTCTGGGCTTTGGGATGAATTCGCCGTTCGGGCTCGTAACCGAACCAGAAGACCCAAGGTACCTGGGTGCCGAGCTAGGCCGCACGACGAAGCTGCTGACACTCAATGCAAACCCCGTGATCGGCTACAAGATCGCACCGGGCATTACTGTCGCGGCTGGCTTCCAGGCGCAATACGCCGATGGCAAATTGAAATTCGCAACAGGGTCTCCGCTCGGCCCCACAACGGGTTTCGAGGGGGACGATTGGGCGTTTGGTGGGACAGCGGGCATTCTCATCCAGCCGGCAGCCGGAACCAGCATCGGTCTAGGGTACCGGTCGAGGCTTAATCATACGCTTGAGGGCGATCTTGTAACGCAAGGTTCGTTCTTAACTGGGGGGGCCCGCCTAACGACATCTGCGGAAGCCGATATTAATCTTCCTGACATTGTTACCCTCTCGATTAGTCAGGCAGTTTCGTCAAATATGCGCTTGATGGGTACGGTTGAATGGTCGAACTGGTCGCGCTTTGAGCAACTTACCGTTGTTACGCAAAATGCTGGACCCACGATCTTTGCCGGCCCAGCAACACCTGCGAACACGGCAGTAGCCACTATTCCCGCCGGCTGGGACGATGGCTGGTTCTTCTCTTTGGGCGGTGAATACGACGTGATGAATAACCTCACGATGCGTGCAGGTGTTGCCTACGAAATCTCCCCGATCCGCAATGCCAGCCAGCGTATCCTCGGTATTCCGGATAGTGATCGTGTGTGGTTGAGCCTTGGGGCAACAACCAAGATTACGGACGCAATCACGATTGATCTCGCCTATACTCACATCTTCCTAGAAGACGGGGATTTTGCACGGACGTCGCTGGCGGGAAATGCGATCACCGGCTCGGTCGAGGCAAGTACGGATATCATTTCGGTTAGTATGAAAACCAAATGGTGATCTGAATTCGGCGTGCAGTCTTATTTGCCCTGATATGATATCTGGATCATGACTTGTGCCGCTGCGGGCAATCGCGGCGGCACTTTTGTTGGGGCCAGACCCGTTATGCAAATCAATTCCGGGCGGCTCGAAGTTGGGCAGCTCAGATACGGCCTTCGCGTTGGAGTTTTCTTTGGCGCGTTATTCCTCATCTACGGCGTGCACCTGCCGTTCCTTCCCCTCTGGCTTGAGTGGCGCGGGCTGACAGCGGCTGAGATTTCGATTCTTGTGGCGCTGCCGTATTTCTTGCGCGTTGCTGTTTCACCGACGACAGCGTTCTTTGCGGACCGGACCGGACAGCACCGGCACTTTATTCTCTCGCTGTCGTGGCTGACGGTTGTGATGACCGTTCTTCTCAGTCAGCTGCACGGGTTCCATTGGATGCTCGTTGCGGCGGTCGGTTTGTCTCTTGCCATGACGACCATCATGCCGCTGACCGAAGTCATTGCAGTTAGCGGGGTCCGGCTGCACGGTTGCGACTATGGGCGCATGCGGTTGTGGGGGTCGCTGACGTTCATTCTGGCGAGTTCGGTAGCGGCTTGGTTGATCGGCCGCTATGGGATTTGGATTGTTATCTGGTTGATTTTGGTGGGCTGTGTATTAACTGCAGTGGCCGCTGTACTGCTGCCGGGAGGTGGGCATTCGGATCTGGCTGCAAGGCGTGATGAGCAAGACAGTGCTGCAGGAGATGCGGACCCGGTCCTTAGATTGGGCGCCGTCCTCGGCCTGATCCGTTCGCCGGTTTTTGTTCTTGTACTCGTTGCTTGCGGGACCGTGCAGGCGGCGCACGCCACTTACTATGCGTTCGGCTCGATCCACTGGGCTCGGCAAGGTATTCCGGCGGAAACCATCGGTCTGCTGTGGGCGGTAGGCGTTTTTGCTGAAATCGCGTTGTTTGCGTGGTCGGGCGCTGTTTATCGGAGATACTCGGCAGCCGCCTTGATGGTTTTCGGGGCGGCAGCTTCAGTGTTGCGCTGGTCCGTTATGGCGTTTGATCCGGGGATCGGCATTTTATTCGCGTTGCAGCTGACCCACGCTTTGACGTTTGGGGCATCACACCTTGCCGCTATCCGGTTCATTTCGGAATCGGTGGACGTCAGTCTCTCCGGGACGGCGCAGGCGCTTTACGCGACCATCGCTATGGGTGTTGCCATGGGGGCGGCGACCTTGTTGTCCGGGACATTCTATCCCGACTTGGCTGGTGGGACTTATCTGCTGATGGCGGCGGTGTCCTGCATCGGTCTTGCTGCCGGGCTCTTTGTTTTGAGAATGCAGGTCCAGCCAGTTTCGGTTAGTGAGACGT
>JAJFHK010000378.1 GCA_021775655.1 Filomicrobium sp.
CACAGCATAAGCGCAGGCGGGATCAGGTAAAGGACCTGCATCAACGTTTGCGAGATGAGCCACGGATCGCGCGCGATGAGCTTTAGCTCTTTCTGCATAAGCGCGCCATGCGTTGATTGCTTCCGGAATACACCATGTGCACCCGACTGGCGCTTGGTCTCTTCGGAAACGCCAAGCGCCGCAATAACGACACGGCGAAACTGAACGGCTCCGGTGTGGGCAGCAAAAGCAAAGAAGCTTGTTGCCAGCACCAAAAGCGCGATCAGCGAACCAAAATCGCCGGCAACTGCATAAGCTGGCAGCCATGCAAGACTTTCAATGCCCGGCGCAGCTTCAGCAATCGATGAGGAATTGAGAAGGCTGAAGCGCGACATAGTCCCGTAGGAGATAATCGCAACGACTTGCAGTCCGATCAGGAAAGACGCTCCCACGATGGCTGCAGCAATCTGCGCAACAAGCCGCGTGCGCTTAGCGCCCATCGTGCGGAACAAGGCTAGCGCGATTAGAACTGCAGCTCCCGTCGCCAGAAGAGAAACAGCGAACACGACACCATAAGCGGCCAGCCAGTGTGCTCCGCCGAGCATCGCTGCGACATTGATAAAGGGTGCCACCATGAGACCTGACATCATCGCCGTCGTCAGTGCCATCATGGCAATGCGCACCAGGAACAGGTCGCGCGAAGAGGCTGGAGAAGACAAGATCAAGTCGAGGTCGTCACGCGAATAAAATGCGCGCGTCACCGATTCCATCGCCTGCGATAGCATCATCGTAAAGGTGAGGAGGACGGCCGCCGTAACCATCGCCAAGACGCCCGGGTCGAGCGGACCACCAGAAGCGAAGTACGTTGACAGAAGCGCATAGGCCAGCCAATGCAGACCGATTGCAAACACGCACATGCCGACTAAGACGGCGTGATCCTTGAGTTTCCGGCCTCCCGACATCAACTGCACCCAGTCGCGCCAGGCCAAGCGCAGTTCATGCTGTGCGAACCACGAAAGCGATCCCGCTTGATTTGCAACAGCGTGTGTCATCGTCGCGCTCATGCCGCAGCACCTTCCGCGACGCGTTGGGCTTGCGAGAGGACAGCCGCTTCTGCGCTGCCGTTGACGATGTCGAGAAAGATATCTTCAAGGCTGGTGCCGCTGTCACCAGCGCGTGACCGCAATTCTTCCAACGTGCCTTCGGCGATGAGCTGCCCCTTGGCGATGATGCCGATGCGGTCGGCCATTCGCTCGGCGACTTCGAGGATATGCGTCGTCATGATAACTGTGACGCCATTTGCGACGAGGCCGCGGAGGACGCTCTTGACTTGCCGCGCCGAGCCAGCATCGAGTCCTGTCAGTGGCTCATCGAGAATTATGAGGCGCGGCTCATGAAGAAGCGCCCCGGCGAGTGCAACTTTCTGGCGCATGCCTTTTGAGAAGCCTTGGCACCGTTCGTCGGTGTGTGGTCCAAGGCCGAATTGCTCAAGAAGATCATCGGCTTTGAAGCGCGCATAGTCGGCATCCATGCTCCATAATCCGGAAACAAATTCCAGATACTCAAGCGGCGTCAACTTGTCGTAGATCATTGGCTCGTCTGGCACCCAGGCCAGCACGCGCTTAGCCGCGATAGGATCGCTGAAGGCATCGATTCCGCAAATCGAGACCTGGCCAGCGTCTGCTTCCAGAAGGCCAGCGACCATCCGCAATGTTGTTGTCTTCCCAGCCCCGTTCGGTCCGAGCAGCGCGTAGAATTCGCCACGCCGGATTGCCAACGATAGATCATCGACGGCGGGCTCCGAAAACGACTTCTTGAGATTTCGGATCTGAAGGGCGGGGACGGCTTCACTAGCTGGACTACGCATCGAACACTCACAAAGAGACGCAAAACGAAACAGCCGTTCATCGGTTATGAGGAAACAGCCATGCTTTGCGAAAGCCTAACCGGAAGGCCTTTATCGACGATGAATTGGCGGGTGTTCGTTTAACTTTGTGGACCGGAGAAAGAATACAGAGTTAGCCGGGTTCCAGCCCTGCTGCGATGCCGCTGCCCTAGTTTGCCTTGCGAACTTCATGCCTCGGCAAGTTTGCGCCGAGCAGGACAAGCTCTCCAACCGTTCCGTCCGGCGTCGAGCGGTCACTCATAAACAGAAATCCTACTCGTCGAGTTGCCAGTTAGAAACCAAACCAGCCTCGCTTCTTTGGAGCAACCTCCACATGGACCGACTCGTCGACAGGGGGCGCCGTGGCCGCAGCCAAGTCCTTTGGTGCCGTTTCCCAGCTTTCTGCGACTTCATCGGTTTTCGACATGCGATTGATGATCATGCTTTCTGACATCGGCACGGTGAAAGCATACCGCCCATGCCGCGTCCGATAAATAATGCCCTTCTCGCATAGCGCAACGAGGTATTGGTTGGCCTGTGCACTGCTAAATTCACCATTGCTGAGCTCAGACAATTCTGCAGCGGAGAAGTCCTCTCCCCAGTGGTTGGACCCGCGCGCAGCGATTTGCAGCAAATCACGCTGTTTATCGGTTGTTCGATTCCAACGGGCGGAGAACAGCCCTGCGTCCAGCCGCTCGATGACACTCGGACTGGGAAATTGCTCTGATGACATCACTCCGCCATTCTGCAGCAGCTGTTCCACAAGTTCCCTGCCGAAGAACTGGATGAGGTAAGGATAGCCGCCGGTCAGCTCGGCGGCTTTCAGAACCAAATCCTTGCTGGGATAGAGCGGCGGGTGCAGCTTGACGAGCGGATGCGCCAGCGCTGCCAACGTATCATCGCGATTGAGGCGATTGAGCCGCATCACATTGAACATGCGCTCCGTGTAGGTCCGAGTTGCTGTGAGAGCATCGAAAACCTGCGGCAATCCGCAGAGAACAAGCACCACCGGTACGACGCTGTCCTGCTTTTGCAGCGAGGAAACAAGTTCAACCAGCGTGGACATTGGAAATTCGTCGCGATCAGCATGATCGAACAGGCACTGCGCTTCATCGTACGCGAGCACGATGCCGCTCATCTTGGACCTCTTTACCAAGCTAATCGCCTTCATGAACGCAGCCCTCAATCTGTCGATAGTCAGACCGGGCGTGCGTTCATAGATCCCCCTTAGTTCATCAAATATCGCTGTGCCCAAGTCCTCGCTATCACCCTCTTCATTCGGCAGAAGGTTGACGCTGCTCTCAGTCACGGCCTGAGCCGGCAACGCCGATGCGAGGTCGGCCAGAATGCGGATCGCAAGGCGCTCTTCGCTTAGCGAAGCGGATTCGGAAAGGTCGTTTCCGCTCCAAAGCCAGCCGTTCTCGCGCGCCACCGTGCGCAGTTGCGAAAGAAGAACGGTTTTGCCAAATCCTCTAAGGCCCGTGACGAGGATATTCTCAGTCGCATAATCCTGGCGCATCAGCCTCTGGAAACGTTCCAGTTCGTCCTTGCGCCCCCCAAAATACGGTGGCGTATGCCCGGCACCCGGCCGGAACGGGTTTTCAACGAAAACTCTGCGGTCCACTAGTCCCTTCCTCCCAGTCTTCTAAGTCAAATTGGCCCCGCAGCCTCCGACTTCTCCCCTTCTTGAACTTCTCCTAGTCTGTAATCTTTCTATTACGTTGATCCGCCGATCACCAACGCTTTCGGCAAGCTTGTAGGAATGCAACAATGAAGTCATTACCGCATAAGTGGAATTGGTCCATTGTACACTAGCGATGCAGACAACGGCATCGAGATTTTCTCGCAGATCCCTGCCGACCACACAGATTGCAAACCTTCTGTTCCGCTCGAACCTATCACCGAATTTGCAGCCGGCGCGCATCCGAACGGGTTCACCAGGCCAAGCTTTTCGATAGACGGTCCTGTGAAACAAAAGAACAACGCCAGACCCAAGACGCTAAGCGGAAGTGCCAGTCCAATAGCTATTCCAGCTAGTACCGCCTTAAAGGCGCTCATTTGTTTATGGCGATTAACAACCGCGGCAGCGTTCAGTTCGCTACAGACGCCGAGTAGCTCGAATTGAGTGTCTTGGAAGGGTAGTGAGACGCCTCGTGGCTGTGCTCTTGTTGCGGGACAACTAGCAGCCAAATGTGACAGGCCACCACCATTGCCAGTTAACTCCGCAGCTTCCGTAGACGGATTTAACTCGCTCGGAAGCTGCCGCTCGAACCGATACGTAGACATTATGATACCCGCACTTACGCACACACAAACGCACCAACAAACAGATAGGGCGTATACATTCTTGTCACGTCAACTTCGAACTGTCAGCATCGATCGTAGCTAAATCATGACCACAATTTGGCTTAACCCACCGATCCGCTGAAACATTTTTTCTTTCAAGTAGGGCATACACGTAAAGCCATCATGGCTGCTGCAACGCACTGAAATTCTGATTGCATCAGCAAATACTCAATTACGGTCAGGGTTGGCTTGGTTCGCTCCCAGAATATGACTGTTCAGTGAACGTCGAAATGGCCCTCTATGTTGCTCGTGCGCAGCGCAAAAACTAGCAGTGCAGGTCACGCATCACGATTTGCAACAACGTTGTAATGTTGGTGATTAGTTTCGATCTGAGTCCGTTAAGAACCCAGTCATGCCGCGCCAAGACGCCCCCTGCTGGATAACTCGCCGTGGGCTCATTTGCCTCGTTGTTGGCAATCATCGTCCTTCACTTTTGGACGCTTGTTCGTAAGCATGGGACCGCTTCAAGCAGCCTTCACGTCAACGATGCCGAGTTGCTCCTTTGCGAGCTTGAGCGCCGCAACGTAGTCAGGTTTGCCAGAGCCGAGCAGTGGCACGCCCGGCACGATCAGCACTTCGGCAGGCACCGTCAACGCAGTTGCGCCATGCGTCGTCGGGGCATATGTCAAACAGTCCGCGCGAATGACCTGGGGGGCGGCAGGCCTGGGGACGC
>JAJFHK010000379.1 GCA_021775655.1 Filomicrobium sp.
CCGGGCATCCAGGGCGGCCCTCTGATGCACGTGATCGCAGGCAAGGCCGTTGCGTTTGGTGAAGCTCTGCGCCCTGAGTTCAAAGTTTACGCCAAGAACATCATGGATAATGCCAAGGCGATGGGCGAAGTTCTCGTCAACAACGGTTTCAATCTTGTCTCCGGCGGCACCGATTCCCACCTCATCCTCGTCGATCTGCGGCCCAAGAAAATCACCGGCAATATTGCAGAGAAGGCATTAGAGCGGGCGCATATGACCTGCAATAAGAACGGCATTCCGTTCGACCCGGAAAAGCCAATGGTCACGTCCGGCATTCGCCTTGGTGCCCCCGCTGGAACCACGCGCGGATTCGGTGTGGCTGAATTCCAGGAAGTCGGCCGCCTGATTTCTGAAGTGCTCGATGGGCTTGCCGCCAACGGACCTGATGGCAACGGGGCCGTAGAAGCTGCCGCCAAGGAAAAGGCAATCGCATTGTGCAAGCGCTTCCCGATCTATACTTGACGGTAAACCTGGGGGTGTACGGCAAGCGGTTGATAATAAATCCGCTCCCTGCAGGATTTCCCCCTTTGCCATCGGCCTGAGCACCGCTTATATCGTGGCCCCGCCTTCATCGAGATGAATCGACGAGGGCGGGGCCATTTTTTGTGCGGATCCTGGAGGCCCGGCATGCGTTGCCCGTTTTGCGGCTGCGAAGACACACAGGTAAAGGACAGCCGGCCAACCGAGGAAAACTCGGCGATCCGCCGTCGTCGCGTGTGCCCGGACTGCGCCGGCCGGTTCACGACGTTCGAGCGGGTGCAACTGCGCGAGCTGATGGTTCACAAGCGCTCTGGCCGCAAGGTTGTCTTCGACCGCGACAAACTGATGAATTCGGTCATGGTCGCGCTGCGAAAACGCCCGATCGAGCCCGACCGCGTCGAACGCATGGTGTCAGGCATTGTCCGACAGCTCGAAGCTTCCGGCGAAAGTGAGATCGCGTCCTCTGTCATCGGCGAACTCGTCATTGATGCTTTGCGCGGACTTGATCCCGTCGCCTACGTTCGTTTTGCTTCCGTGTATCGTGACTTCCGCGAAGCAGCCGACTTCGAGAGCGTACTCGGCGAGATTGCTCGCGATGCAATTCCTCGTGGTGAAAACCAGTTCAATGGCGGCGAGCCTTCTGAAGACTCCTCCGGTAAATCGGACACCAAGTCATCTTCGGTAAAAGTACCGAACGCCAAGGCGTCCGGTGAGACGCATTAGGCCTTGCCGGAAGAACCCCATATCAGCCGCCGCGGTAAGCAGTTCGACCGCCACATGATGGAATTGGCCTTGCGGGCCGCCCGTCTTGGCCTTGGAACGACAGCCCCCAACCCCTCCGTCGGAGCGGTTATCGCCAACGAAGCAACCGGCGAAGTCATTTCTATTGCAACAACGGCTCCAGGCGGAAGGCCTCATGCCGAGCCACTCGCGACCCTGGCAGCCGGTCATCGCGCACGCGGAAAAACAATGTACGTGACCCTGGAACCTTGCTCGCATGTTGGGCATACACCTCCTTGCGTCGATGCCGTTCTTGCGGCCGGACTGGCGCGCGTTGTCGTCGCCCAGGAGGACCCCGATCCCCGCGTTGCCGGTCGCGGTCTTGATCGGCTGCGTAGCGAAGGCGTCGAGGTGACGCGCGGCGTGCTCGGCGACGAGGCCCGCTGGCTGACTCGCGGCCACATTGTTCGGGTCACCGAACGCCGCCCCTTTATCCAATTGAAGCTTGCCGTCGGTCATGATGGTACGGTCCCACGCGGCGGCGCGGGAAAACCGCTGTTCGTTACCGGCGATGTAGCACGCACCCATGGCCATATGCTGCGTGCACGAGCTGACGCGATTCTCGTAGGCACCGGAACCGTGCGCGACGACGATCCCGATCTGACCTGCAGGCTGGCCGGGCTTGCACAGCAATCGCCCGTGCGCGTGGTGCTCGCAGGCAGAAAGCTTCCTTCAACTTCTAGCAAATTGGCGAATTCCGCTGCAAAGGCGCCCGTATGGATTATGGCCTCGGCACGCACTTTGGCGGCCAATGAACACCAAGCAGACAGTCTTCAAAAAGCAGGTTGTAGGCTGCTGCAAGTCGGTGAAGTCGGGAGCCGTCCGTGGTTGCCTTCGGTCTGCGAAGCACTTGTCGGCGAGGGCATTACGAGGTTGCTGGTCGAGGGTGGTCCAACGTTGTGGCATAGCTTTGCAGTAGCCGGCCTCGTCGACGAGGTCCGACTCTTCCGCGCCGGGGTCGAAACAGCGTCCGAGACTGCCGACAAGACCAAGCCGCCGCCGTTCCTTGGCGATCTTTTACCAGGGTTGGCCCTGCGCTTCGTTGACCGCCGCCTGCTGGGGCCCGACGACATGACGACATACCGACACGATCAACAGCGCACCGAGAGAAGCAGGAGCACATAGATGTTCACCGGCATCATTACCGACATCGGCAAGGTCGCCTCCCGCGATGGGGAGCACTTTGCGATTGCATGCGCTTATCCCGCCGCATCAATCGACGTTGGTGCATCGATTTGCTGCGATGGCGTCTGCCTCACGGTCACCAAGGTCGAGGTTAAATGCGATGGGTCCTTGTTTGATGTCGACGTCTCAAACGAAACGCGCTCGAAAACATCGCTGAAGAATTGGCAGCCGGGCCGTAGAGTGAATCTCGAACGCTCGCTGACACTTGGCGCTGAGATGGGCGGTCATGTCGTCTCGGGTCACGTCGATGGACTGGCGACGATCGTCGATATCCGCCAGGATGGCGACAGCTACCGTTTCTCATTCGAGGCACCAGAGCACTTATCGCATTATATCGCACCGAAGGGCTCAATTGCGCTTGACGGGACATCCCTGACCGTCAACGAGGTCAGCTCTAGCCGCTTCGGAGTCAATCTCATCCCGCATTCCTTGCAGGTGACGACGTGGGGTGAGAAAAAGGTCGGCGACGAGGTCAATCTCGAAGTTGACCTGTTTGCGCGCTATGTTGCGCGACTTATGGAGTTTCGCCAGTGAACGACATTTCTGCAGCCGAGCTGCATTCTGTGCCGCTCGCCACCACGGCCGAGCTGGTCGAAGAGGTGCGCAATGGCCGAATGGTGGTTCTGGTCGATGCAGAAGATCGCGAAAACGAAGGCGATCTCATTATTCCAGCTCAGATGGCCACCCCCGATGCCGTGAACTTCATGGCTCGTTTTGGCCGCGGCCTGATTTGTCTTGCGATCACGCGTGAGCGGGCCGGTGAGTTGGGATTGAGTGAAATGGTTCGCTCCAATCAGTCACGCAACCGTACAGCCTTTACCCAATCCATCGAAGCTCGCGAGGGCATCTCGACAGGCATATCTGCACACGATCGGGCTCTGACAATCGCCACTGCCATTGATCCAACCAAGGGCGCTGAGGAGATCGTTTCACCGGGGCACGTTTTTCCATTGATTGCCCGCGATGGCGGCGTCCTGATCCGCGCTGGCCATACTGAAGCGTCTGTCGACCTCGCGCGCATGGCCGGGCTCAATCCGGCTTCGGTAATCTGTGAGATAATGAACGACGACGGCACCATGGCACGGCTGCCCGACCTGAAAGTCTTCGCCCGGCAACATGGCCTGAAAATTGGTACGATCGAGGATATGATCGCATATCGTCTGCGTCATGATCGTATCGTGCGTCAGGTTTCCGATAGCAGTGTGTCGAGTGCGTATGGCGGCGAATTCCGCATGCACGTTTATGAAACCAGCGTCGAACCAGCTGAGCACATAGCTTTTGTTAAAGGTGACCTTAGCGCTCCCGGTCCGGTGCTCGTCCGCGTTCACGCCATCAACCCAATGCTCGACCTTGCCGGTGTCGGGCTTGGCAGTCCGTGTCACACCGTTGAGCAATCGCTGCGTCTGATCGGCGGGGAAGGTCGCGGCATTCTCATTCTCATTCGCGATGTCCGTCCGCGCGCCGTTTCAGAATGGGTGACCAGCCGCAGCTCCGGCAAGGATGCAGTGAGCGATGATCAACGCAAGAACCGGCAAGTCGAGATCGGCGTCGGTTCTCAAATCCTCACAGATCTCGGCGTTCGCGACATGATCCTTTTGACCAATTCACCTCCGCACAATTATGTCGGGCTCGAAGCTTTCGGCTTGCGCATCGTCGAAACGCGCAGAATCGAATGAGGCCGGTACAATGACTGAAAGAACAACACGCGATATGGAGGTTGTTTCGACCGGCAAGTCAGCAGTGAAGGCGCACGTGTTGATAATCACTGCACCCTATTATGCAGACATTGCTGAGCACCTGATGGCTGGAGCGACGGCCGAGGTCGCCGCCCAGCAATCAACCTTTGAAGCGGTCAGCGTTGAAGGCGCTCTTGAGATTCCGCAGGCGCTCGGCGCGGCCGTTGATGCAGGCATCATACCGCGCAACGCCGTCGGTGGAGCCGGTCGCTTCGACGGTGTGATTGCTCTGGGTTGCATCATTCGTGGTGAGACGTCGCACTATGATGTCGTTGTGGGGCAGGCTAACAACTGGCTTATGCAAATAGCTATCGACAGCGGAACACCCGTCGGAAACGCGATTTTGACGGTCGATACAAAGGATCAGGCAATGAAGCGGGCGAGCGGCGGACGTAAGGGTAAGGGTGGCGACGCCGCGCGCGCCTGTCTGGGATTAATCGGGTTGAGACAATCTTTCGAGGCGGGGCTGCGATGACCTCAAATACCGAGCCTCCCCGCCCCAAATCGAAACCAAAATCGAAGTCGAGGGGGATGTCGGCTGCTCAAGTCGCACGAAGCGCTGCCCGTGTCGCCGCAGTCCAGGCGCTATACCAGATGGACGTCGGTGGCGCAGACGTAACTGACGTAATCAAAGAATTCACGACCCTACGCTTCCCCAATTCAGAAGCCGGTGAAACCATTGCCGGTGCCGATCCCGCTTTCTTTGCTGAATTGTTGCGTGGAGTTGTCCGCCGCCAGCGCGATGTCGATCCGTTGATTGGCCAGCAACTCGCCGCTGGTTGGCGTCTCGTGCGCATTGACTCGATAATGCGGGCCATCCTGCGAGCAGGCGCATTCGAAATGGTCGAGCGGCTGGATGTGCCTGCACGTGTCGTGATCAACGAATACATTGACATCGCCCATGCTTTCTTCAACGAGGACGAACCCAAGGTCGTGAACGGGGTACTCGACCGGCTGGCGCGCCAGATGCGCCCGTCCGAGTTTGACGGCAATGGCACGCGCGGCAACAAAGCATGAGCCCGCTCTTGGACTTGTAATGGCTGAATCCGAACACGGCATGATTGCTCGTCTTCTGGCCCCGTTATCCCAACGGTTGCCGGGCGCGTTCGGCCTGACCGATGATGCTGCCGCACTTCAGCCGCCAGTAGGGTCCGAATTCGTCGTAACGATGGATACGCTGATCGATGGGGTGCATTTTCTGTTCGACGGTTCTTCTCAGTCTGCAGGCATGGCTGCCCGCAAGGCTCTGGCTGTCAATGTATCGGACTTGACGGCTAAAGGAGCCGAACCGTTCGCATATTTAATGTCATTAGCGATTCCTTCAGGGCACGAAGCTTGGCTCGA
>JAJFHK010000380.1 GCA_021775655.1 Filomicrobium sp.
AGGTTTTTGAAGATCCATTCATACTCACAACTCGAGCCCCACCCTTTTTCCAAAGACACTTCTTGGAGTCCATCTCAATGCTTTCATGCCAGTAGAATTTGAGAACAGAGGAGGTGTCGGGTAGCCTGCTTCGATATTGCCCCTATTGTTTGGAAAACCCTCCACTTCACAGCGCGTTGGCTCTGCATAAAACTCGCATACCGGTCAGGCGGCTGGCCAGGACATTGCAGCACCAATCGCTAGTTCAACGGCTTCAGCGAAAGTCCGGAAACACCAGCCGCAATGGAAATACCGGTTTCCCCTTTGACGCTGACGGGCTGCAAGACGATCGACTTTTGGTTGCCGCCCACAAGTATGTTGGCTCCGGCTCCAATGCCAGCGGCTACATCTGCGGAAACTCCGGCAAAATTTCCACCAAGAGATTCGTAGGGCAACTCGGTTGTTGAACCAAGAACCGTCCACACGAGAACACTTTCTCCCCGAACGCCGATATCCAGTCCGACCCGAGTAATTGTGCCATCGTAATACCGAACCCCCTTGCCATCGACGGGCGATAGCTGACACTTCAGTTTTTCCTGTGATCCGAGGATCAGACCGACTGTTCCCGCTCCTTCACACGTCAAAGTGCCCACCTTCAATTGAGCATCTTGCGCCAGAGCGACACTCACAGTCGCGATCAGTCCAACCAGCCCGTAGATGTACGCATGCGCATATCGAGTTTTTGAAATCACCTTGTTCTTTGCTCCTGTCTCTTGCCGGCATCGCCGGCTGGTCAAGCTATTCTTGTTCGCCCTAAGGGCAATTTAGGATTCTCCAAGGCAGTTGCTTACCGTCTTGCAGCTTTAACGCGCTCTAACGGTTCCAATCTGGGCGGCTCTTTTTGCCACGATTTGGGATCGTTACCCATTCTGTAACCAACATCGAACAGCTTCCGCATTTCCTTTTTCTCGAACTCGAATGCGTTGCCCGTCGCGACATCGTCGGGCAGGTAGGCAATTCTGAATTTGCTGCCAGCGTTGCGCGTTGTCACGTAGCCCTGATATATCGTCTTGTAGAACAAGCCGCGCATCAATTCCGAGATAGAGCGCAGCGAAATTTCTTTGAAATTTGCGTCGACAGGCGAGGCACCTGCGGTAAGGCTGAGTTTCCCATTGACGAGAATGTAAACGGTCCGCTTTTTCTTTTTACCTCCAACCATGAAACTGCGAAGCAGGATTGGAGCCTTAACGCCGCCATCGACGTGCATATGGTACCGACCCTCCTTGCCAGGGATATAGACGGGCTGGAATAGTCCGGGAAGGGCCGCCGATGACAAGAGGATTTGACGGTAAAGTTCGAGGCGACCGGTGACCTGCCCCCACCGACTGGTCCGGTTCGAATGTTAGTTCATTGACGGCCTCAACCGCAACGGGATCTTTGTTCCCGGATCTGGTGGGCGGTATCCCAGCGACGAATGCGGGCGTATCTGATTGTAGTGTCGGCGCCAGCTCTCAATGATGATCTGGGCTTCTTTGAGCGAGTAGAAGATCTCACTGTTGAGCAGCTCATCTCGCAGGCGAGCATTGAAGCTTTCCACATAACCGTTCTCCCACGGGCTCCCTGGTTCGATGTAGGCGGTCGCAGCACCGACTGCGCCGATCTAGTTGCGCACCGCCTCGGCTATAAACTCAGGGCCGTTGTCGGAGCGGATGTAGGATGGCACGCCACGCAGAATGAACTGATCGGTCAGAACGTCGATCACGTCGATTGAGTTAAGCTTCCGCTTCACGCGGATCGACAGGCATTCTCTTGTAAATTCATCGATCAGGTTGAGCGTTCTGAACACCCGGCCGTCGTCGGTTCGGTGATGCACGAAGTCGTAGGACCAGACGTGGTTCGGGTGTGATGCGCGCAGTCTCACACACGACCCGTCATTGAACCACAGACGCCCTTTCTTTGGTTGCTTGTTTGGAACCTTCAGCCCCTCGCGGCGCCACAGCCGCTCCACGCGCTTGTCGTTGACCTGCCAGCCCGCTTCACGAAGAAGAGCTGCAATCCGGCGATAGCCATAGCGACCATACTGCCGGGCAAGCTCGATCATGTCGGCAACCAGTTGGTCTTCGTCATCACGCCCCTTGGGAACTTGACGCTGTGTCGAACGGTGCTGACCAAGCACGCGACAGGCCCGGCGTTCGGAGACACCCAACTTGCCGCGCACCTGATCAATGCAACGACGTCGTCGCGCGGGGCTTAGAAGTTTCCCTTGGAAGCCTCTTTCAGTATCAGCTTGTCCAGCGTCAGATCCGCGACCGCCTTCCTAAGCTGCTCATTCTCTTTTTGAAGCTGCTTTAGTTCCCTGACTTGGTCGCTGCCCATGCCACCATACGTCTTGCGCCAACGGTAAGAGGTCAGAGACGTGACCCCGATCTGGCGGATCGCATCCGCCATCGTCAGTCCTTGACCACGCAGCACGTCCACTTGACGCAGTTTCGTGACGATCTCTTCGGGTTTGTGTCGCTTGTTCGCCATCTCAAGTCCTCCTGATGCTTACTAGCAGGTGGACCAATTCAATGGGGGTGGATCACACCGCCTGAGCCTCGGCAATCTGCGCCAACCGTTGCTCTTCCGCGCTTTGCCTGCGGTTATCCTCAGCTTCACTTGCCTTGACGAAATCCAAATGCAGCGCTGTTGGCGCGGGTGCGTTCTTGGGGCGACGCGCGGCCCAAGCCTTGGCAAGACCGATATCTGCACCAGACAGCAGCCGGTTGACTGGTCGTTTGCCCTTGTCCCACTCAGTCGCTCTTTGCAAGTAGCGGGCGTGATCGCGCAGCCAATCAAGATCGGTATTCAGCGCCTTCGCCAAAATAGTCAGGCCGGTACCGAATCCTGAATCGGGTGATTTCGGCTCGTCGTAGAAATAGATATAGTTGAGGTCGGCAAGCTGGGTGGGCGGGGTCGTTTCTTCTAACGACCTGCATAGGATAGGTATGATCCGTTTCCCGAGCCGCACCGCCTCTTCGACTTCCCATGCGCAAATTTCTGA
>JAJFHK010000039.1 GCA_021775655.1 Filomicrobium sp.
CTCCGGAAGGCGCGAGCGCGCACCTGCGAGGCCGTCTCTGGCGCTATCGCTGCAGTGCTGAAATGCTTCTCAACTGAGGAATGCGCCAACTATCTCGCCAACGCCGGTTATGCGTCCGTTTAAGTTGAACAGGCTCTAGGCGCTACCGATAAGAATTCCGGTTGCGAAAACAAGCGCACCACCGAGTACCACCTGGAAAGCTGCCCGTAGGAACGGAGTATCCATGTACTTGTTCTGAATCCAGGCGATTGCCCACAATTCGACGAAGACGATGGCGAAGGCAATGGTGGTGGCGGTCCAGAAATCCGGAATGAGATAGGGCAGGGCGTGACCGAGGCCGCCGATGGTCGTCATGATGCCTGAGGCAAAACCGCGCTTGATGGGCGAACCTCGCCCTGAAATCTGACCGTCATCGGAAGCAGCTTCGGTAAAGCCCATCGAAATGCCTGCACCAATGGAGGCAGCCAGTCCGACGAGGAATGTCGTCCAGGTGTCGTGCGTCGCAAAGGCGGTTGCGAAGATCGGAGCCAGCGTCGAGACCGAACCGTCCATCAGTCCGGCCAGACCCGGTTGCACCCACGTCAGAATAAATTGCCGATGGGCATTGCGCTCCTCTTCTTCACGTACATCTTCGGTCAGATGCTGGCTTTCGAGACGCTTGGCAGCTTTTTGATGGCCCGCTTCCGCTGCTGCAAGGTCGCCGAGCAGTTTGCGCGTATCTGCATCGGCCGTTTCCTTGGCGGCCTTCAGGTAAAAGTTGCGCGCCTCGGTTTCCATTCCTGAGGCCTCATCGCGGATGCGATCAAGGCCGAGGTTTTCGATGAGCCAAACCGGCTGGCGGGCGTAGTATCCTGCGACATGCTCGCGGCGAATGAGAGGGATGGTTTCGCCGAAACGTTTCTTGTGAAGGTTGATCAGACGCGTGCGGTGTTCGTCCTCTTCGGCGGCCATGCCGTCGAATACCTTGGCGCTATCTGGAAATTCTCCGCGCAACCGCTCGGCGTATGACCTGTAAATCCGCGCGTCATCTTCTTCGGAGGATATCGCCAGTGCCAATACTTCCTGCTCAGACAGGTCAGCGAATTGGCGGCGGCCCAAACCCCAGCCCGGAATCATGACGGCACCTCTTATTAGAATGACTCTAATCTAGATAGCGGATGCCATGCGACGCAGCAACACCCACGTTCGAGCGACGTTTTGTCCAATTGGTTAGATGCACTTATGCGCTGTGTCGCTTTGTGTCTTGAGCATGAGCCAACGCAAAGCGAAGAGCCCTGCAAGTGCGACGAAGCTCTGTAACCCGAAATAACAGCGATAACCGTCGATGGCTCCATACCACTCGACGAATGTGCCGCCGAGGGTATGGGCGAAAAGATCCGGCGAATAGGCGACAACGGAGACGAACCCAACTGTCATGCCTGTTTGCGATAGTGGAACGCCGGTCTCCTGCAGCAATGCATAGTAGACGGCGCGCAAGGAGAAGCCGGCAAGTGCGGCAGCCGCGACCTGAATCCACAGTAACCAGACCGCTTCCGGGTTTGCCGGCAGTACCGCTAGAGAAGCATAAGTCACCAAGAGAGTGACAAAAGCTGCAAAGATCACTCTTGATGGCTGCATTCGATCGGCGAGCAGCCCGGCGCAAATCGCGGCGAGCGGACGCATCCAATCGCGAAACGTTCCCAGTTGAGCGCCGAACAGTTTGGTTTGCTCGAAGCCTCTTTCTGCGTAGGTGGGGAATTCGTAGGTGCCCAGGTAAAGGAAATAGGAGCAAAAGACGACGAATGCGATCAGCCATGCCCGTGCCGATGAGAGGATCGCCAACCATTCGACCAGTCCGGTGGTCGCAGCCATTATGCTCGATACACGGTGGTTATCCGGATGTTCGTAAAGTCCATCCGGGACCAAAAACCAAACAAGGGCGGCAGCAATAATCGTGGCCGCCGAATAACAGTAGATGACTGCGATGAGACCTTCGCTCGGTGTGCCGCCGAAAGAATAAGCGAATGTCGCCAGCGTCGTGAGTGATGCTGCGACAATGCCTCGCCCTGCTTCGAGGAAACCGAATCCTTTGCCTTGATCGTGGGCTCCGCCCCAGTTGCGGACCGCCTTGATGAGTGCTGCCCAGAAAGTCAGGATCGAAGTCATCCCCCAAAACGCATGCAGGGCGATCAACTCTGAATGCGACGGAATCGTCGACATGTAGAGACCGCCAACACCGGTCGAGAGAAGCGAGAACGTCAGCAGCTTGCGCGCCGAAATCCGATCGGCCAGCCAACCGCCAGGAAAATAAGCGGCGAGCGCGATCAGACCGAACATCGAATTTAATAATCCGATATCGACTGCGCCGAGTCCGAAGGCGTCCTCCATCGAGGTCTGAAACGTGCGGCGCATATAGGGGAGCATGTAGATGCTCTCGGCGGCGAGCACGAGGCTCGCGAAATAGAGCCAACGTTGCGCCTTCGCTCCGGACATGCCCGCCCTTCATTCAGGTGGTCTTGCTGCGGTTAATTTTATCCGCGTTTCCGACCGGCTGTCGTTGGCTCACTGATTGCCGTTGGACATTCCAGC
>JAJFHK010000381.1 GCA_021775655.1 Filomicrobium sp.
GCTCCGGAAGGCGCGAGCGCGCACCTGCGAGGCCGTCTCTGGCGCTATCGCTGCAGTGCTGAAATGCTTCTCAACTGAGGAATGCGCCAACTATCTCGCCAACGCCGGTTATGCGTCCGTTTAAGTTGAACAGGCTCTAGCTTCTGCGGGTGTCAGATCCAATGAATGTTCTTTTCGTGTGCAGTCGAAATCAATGGCGCAGCCCGACGGCTGAGAAAACCTTTCGAAAGTCGCCGGGAATATCGGCGCGTTCGGCAGGCACGACTCGCGCTGCCCGACGCCAAATATCAGTTGCGGATATCCGCTGGGCCGACGTTGTCATGGTCATGGAAGAAAAGCACAAAGCGAGAATCATCGCCGACTTCCGCGCCGAAACGCAAAACAAGCCAATTCATGTCCTCGACATTGCCGATGATTACCAGTTCATGGACAAAGAATTGGTTGAATTACTCCAGGAAAAAGTCCCGCCAATGCTGTTCGACGAGGCAAACCAAACTTAGCGGCCGCAAAAGCTACTCACCGTCGGCACCTCTTCAAAAACCTCCCGGTTTCGCCAGTATCACGGGGCTTCACTCTGAGCGCCGCCATCGTCAACAACTCATGTGGCAGACCCGCACAACTCAAAACGGCATCGGGTGCTTTCTATGAACTTGAGAAATTTCGTTCATCACTTCTTCTGACAACGTTACGGAACCGGCATCGATGGCCGACTTGAGTTGTTCCATGCTCCTGGCGCCAATGATGCTTGAAGTCGTAAACGGGCGTTCAAGCGTAAACCCGATCGCCATCTGGCTAGGATCCAGGCCGTGCCGATTCGCAATATCCACGTAAGCCCGAGTAGCGCTAACCGCCTGATCGGTTTCACGGCTCATCTTGCCTTGTAAAAATGCCTTACGCGATCCATCTGGCACGTCCCCGCCGAGGTACTTGCCGCTCAATAAACCCATTGCGAGCGGTGACCAAGCAAGCAGGCCGACGTCCTCATAATAGGAAGCCTCCGCCCAGTCGGTATCGAACAGCCGGCACAGCAGGCTGTATTCATTCTGAATCGACTGTACGCGTGGAAGATCATGCTGGTCTGCGAGACGGTTGAGTTCGAGCACACCCCAGACTGTATCGTCCGACACGCCGAATGCTCGGATCTTTCCGTCCTTCACCAGATCGCCAATAACCCGCAAACTTTCCAACAAGTTATCGCGCGCACCGGACCGGTCTTGCGTATCGGGACGGTAAGACCACTGCTGCTGAAATTGATAGGTGCCCCGCTGCGGCCAATGAAACTGGTAGAGATCAACGTAATCTGTCTTCAGGCGCTTCAAACTACCCTCAATCGCAAGCTTGATCTCTTTCGGATCGATACCGCGGCCATCTCGCACCGACGAGCTCCCCTTTCCAGTGACTTTCGTCGCAAGCACAATCTCGGACCGTCGGCTAGGGTTCCTCTGCAGCCAGTTACCAATGATCTCCTCGGTACTGCCGGCTAGGGCAGGGCCACCCAATCCCGGATACATCTCAGCCGTATCCCAGAACGTCACGCCCCGCTCAAGAGCATAGTCCATCTGCTGATGGCCCTCGCTCTCCGTATTCTGCTCGCCCCACGTCATCGTCCCCAGACAAATCCTACTGACGTCGATGTCGGTACGGCCGAGCTTTGTGTACTGCATGAAAGTCCTCCAGACAGTGATTCCGAAAAGTTTTTAGAATTGTGCCGGCGGCAAGCTGAGCGACCCCGGCGCGAGGGCAAAGTTGGAGGGAATTAAATCACCTTGCCTGGATTGAGAATGCCGTGCGGATCGAGCGCAGCCTTTATCACGCGCATCATGTCCAATTCGGTCTTCGAGCGATACCGTGCCAACGCCTCCCGCTTCATGCGTCCAATCCCGTGCTCGGCAGAAATCGAGCCGCCCATGTCTGTGACCAGATCATGCACAGCATCGCTCATGAGATCCCACTTCGATAGATAGACCTCTTTGTTCATTTCGGTGGGTTGGGCAACGTTGTAGTGCACATTGCCATCTCCGAAATGTCCAAAAATGAATGGCCGCGCGCCCGGGCACACACCTTCGACAACTTCGGCCGCGCGTCGCACGAACTCTGGAATCTGTGCGACTGGAACTGAAATGTCATGCTTGATGCTGCCACCAACGAACTTCTGCGCTTCCGACAAATCCTCCCGCAGCTTCCAAAGATGGTCCGACTGATCGAGTGACGCTGCAAGCACGGCATCGACCGCCAACTCACGTTCAAACGCTTCGCTGAGGATACCTTCCATCGAGCTTTGCGCCGAACCGTCCGCGACACCCGATGAAATCTCCATCAGAACATACCAAGGCGCCGACCCGTCGAGCGTTTTACGCACCCCCGGCATATGCGTCATAACCGTCTCAAGTCCCCAGCCCGACAGGAATTCAAACGCCGTCAGGCCGTTGCCTGCTACCTCGCGCGAGCGCTCGAAAACTGCAAGGATCGCTTCAAGATCATTCAATGCAACCAGAGCCGTAGCCTTCTCGGCAGGGCGTGGGTGCAATTTCAGAACAGCTGCCGTAATGATCCCAAGCGTACCCTCTGAACCGATGAAGAGATGTTTGAGATCGTAACCCGAATTATCTTTCTTAAGTGCACGCAGCCCGTCCCAGATGCGCCCGTCCGCCAGCACGACTTCAAGCCCCAAAGTTAGGTCGCGCGCATTTCCGTAGGCAAGCACTTGCACGCCACCCGCATTGGAGGAGAGATTACCGCCAATTCTGCAGGAGCCTTCAGAGCCGAGACTCAGTGGAAAGAGTGCACCCGCATCTTCGGCAGCCTTTTGCACATCGGCCAGCGTGACACCGGCCTCTACCACCATCGAGCCACCCGCAACATCGACATTGCGGACAGCGTTAAGCCGCTCAGTAGCCAAGACGATTTCATGACCCGACTCGAAAGGAATCTGCGAACCGACTAGCCCGGTATTGCCACCTTGCGGCACGATCCCGACCTTCGCCTCGTTCGCCAGCTTGAGAATCGCAGCAACCTCTTGCTGGCTTCCCGGCCTCAATACGACCGGCGACCTACCGAAATACTTGTCGCGCCACTCTGTAAGGTACGGTGCCTGCGCTTGCTCATCGCGTAACGCGTAACGCTCACCAACAATCGCTGAAAGCGCATCAATCAGCTCTGGAGTGGGTGGATTAAGTTTGGGCATGTCGCAAGATGCAAGAACCAGAGTTAGAATTCGATCGCTAGATCGCCAGACCCGCAAGCTACCGGATTGACGGACGCGACCGTGCTTCCTAAGCGTTACCTGTCTTTACGGGAATCTACCAGCCCGCCGCAGCAGGAGAATGCCTTCTAATGAGATATCTCGTTACCGGAGCAGCAGGCTTCATTGGCTTCCATACCGCAAAAACACTGCTTGAAGCAGGTCACGAGGTCGTCGGGCTCGACAATCTTAACGACTACTATGAAGTAAGCCTGAAGAAGGCACGGCTAGCCGAAGTTGAAAACCACCAAGACTTCTACTTCAAAAAGGCTGACCTCAAGGACCGCCAGGCCATCGAAGCGCTGTTCGCTGAACAAAAACCGCAACGGGTCATCCATCTGGCCGCTCAGGCTGGTGTGCGCTATTCGATCGACAATCCCCATGCCTACGTCGATTCAAACCTAGTCGGCATGTTGCATATCCTAGAAGGCTGCCGCCACTTCGATGTCGAGCACCTCGTCTATGCATCGTCGAGCTCAGTTTACGGTTCCAACACCAAGATGCCGTTTGCCGTCTCCGATCCCGTCGACCACCCGGTCAGTCTCTATGCGGCAACCAAAAAAGCCAACGAGCTGATGGCCCATACCTATGCACATCTGTATCAGATTCCGGTGACAGGGCTGCGCTTCTTCACGGTCTATGGCCCGTGGGGACGCCCAGACATGGCCCTTTTCAAATTCACCAAAGCAATTCTCGCCGACGAACCAATCGATATCTATAACAACGGCCGCCACGCCCGAGACTTCACCTACATCGACGATATCGTCGAAGGCGTCGTCCGCTCTGCCGACCGCATTCCGCAGGCGAACCCCGATTGGAATGCAAATGAACCAGATCCGGCGAGTTCCAAAGCGCCATACCGACTTTACAACATCGGTAATTCAACCCCTGTCGAGTTGATGGAAATGATCGCAGCACTCGAGCGAGCGCTTGGCCGCGAAGCCAAGAAAAATTTCCTGCCGATGCAGCCGGGCGATGTACTCGAAACGTATGCCGATATCGAACAACTCAAAGCCGACGTCGGCTTCCAACCCGCCACACCG
>JAJFHK010000382.1 GCA_021775655.1 Filomicrobium sp.
TAGAGCCCCTTGACGAATTCCCTCCAATCACCCCGTTCTGAATGACCCGGTTTGCGCTCACCAAACATTTGGCAGAAGCTTCGCCGGTCTTCATCGAACAACTCGATTGAATGAACACCGCCTCGGGTCGACGGCATGTAAACCAATCGCGCCGCGGCGATGCGGTCCTCGCGAAGGTGTAGATTGAAGCGTGGGTCGAATACGTTGAGCCATGGCCCCAGGATCTCGATACCTTTCAGCGGTCCGGAATGGATCTGGATACAGCCTCGGTTGCCGACGAAGATCATGACAGGGATTTGGCGCTCGGCCACACCTTGTAGAGCGCGACGCATCGCAGAGCCATTCAAGACCCGTACGAATTTCGGGGCACCGAGCCGCATGGCCTGATCTCGAGTGAGCCCGTGACGCCGCAGCAATCCGTAGAAGTCATGGCTGTGTGCGAGTGCGCTCCACTCATTCAAAAAAACATTGATATCGACGGTGGCGTCATTGACCTCGGTTTCCGGCGATGGCGGATTTTCGTAGCAGGCACTCGGCGCATCAGTATCTGCGAACGAGCCTGCAATGTTTTCGAACGCATCCATTCGGGTGGCAGCTGTTGCGTAGATTTTGTGCACGGCCTGACCGGCCGGATCGAAGAACTGAAAGCTGAGTCGCGTCCCTGACTTTACTGGCTCTGCAAGTACGTAGCCAAACCGCCAATGCTGCATGAATAGGCGCAAGTCGATCTCGCCGACGACTTGCCCCATTGCACCGTAGAACTTTGGCTCAGCGTAGATACCATGTTTCTCGTGAACACAATTTTCGTTTCGCGTGAGCGCCATGACCTCACCTGCTTCGCCGAGCCTGGCAATCAAGGCACCGAAGCCTTTCTCTCTTTCTCCTGCCCCAAGACGGGTTGCCGCTCCGGTCAAGCGTCTCGCCTCGACAAGCGCGGCCTCGGGGACATTCAACTGATTGGCCGCATCACGCATACGCAAGGCCCCACTGCCTGCACGCAGAGCACTCTCTTTTTCTAGAAGTGCTTCAAAATGGACCTTGTTATTGGCAATGCTCATTGCTAGCTCCTCACGGAGTATAGAACGCACAACAAGTTTATTGACGGATCATGAGGTGAATATGCAGAGATCCTCCGCAATTCCGACCGCCACGCTTATATTGTGGATTGCTGCGATACTCAATATATCGCTACCGCACCAAACACTCGCTGCCGACGGCGTGCCTGCCCACTTCCAGGATATGCTTGGGTGGTGGAAAGGCACCGGACACCTTAAGTTTCGTGAAGGCAAGCGCGAACAAATCGAATGCAGAGCAACATACCGATGGGATGCGGGCGCCTCACAACTTCTTCAAGCGGTTCGTTGCGCGACCCAAAGCGGAAAAGTCGAGGTGAAAAGCACGGTCAGGGAGGTTGATGGCAAGCTAACCGGGACCTGGAATGAAACGACCTACAAACTTTCCGGCGACCTTTCAGGGGAACTCAAGCCTAAAGGATTTAGAGTCAACGTCACTGGTCATGATTTGCACGCCAACATGGTCGTGCTTGTCCAGGATCAGCGTCAAATCGTAGAGATCCAATTTCATGACAGCACTCTAATCGGGCTCACCATGATTTTTGGACGCAGCTAATAGCATCAAGTGCGAGCGTGCGGTCTGCGGGAGGTACGACGTGTTGTCTTCAAGTCGCCGGAAGACCCTTTGGCGGCGTATGGAAGGTTTTGAGGCTTCTTGACCGACCGCTTTGCTCCCCGTGATTTCGTTTGAACCGACAGGTCGCTAAGTTTTTCCTTATCCAGTACAGAAAGGAAGGCTTCCATCGCCGCATCGTAAAGTTCACCGAATTCTACGGTTTGACCAGCTTCTCTCCTCAGTTCTGGCCGCTTCAATAGCATACGCACGATGCTGCCAACGCTCGCATCCCGAGCAAGCGGCGTTAACTTGACACCTCCACTAGGCCCTCTCAAGGTTTCAAGGAGACCTAATTGTCGGAGGATGTTGACAAGCTTTAGCGCCATTTGTTTGGTGATTCCGAGCTCGTCGGCAATCGCTGCAACCTTGACCAACTCGTCTGAGCGATTGCACCAAGCAAGGAACCGAAGTGCGTCTGTGACCTGTTTTGGTACTCTCAAGTTTTCGCTCCCCTAGCTTCCTATACCCGCTCGTCCTATCGATTGTGATCCACTTTTGCCTTCCGATCACATCGTTGCGGTAGAACGAATGGAGTTCCCAGGGCCGGCGCCGTGTTCGTTCGTACGTCGCATTGAAACGCCTGGGAAAGCACACGGTCCTCAATCACGTCCTTGGGTAGGCCAACACAATCTATCCTACCAGTATACATTAGAACCATTCTATTTGCATAGTCTGCAGCAAGATTTAAATCGTGCAATACGACCAGCACTGCAACACCGCGGTCAGCTTCCTTCCGAGCTTCATCCAGGATCAAGAGCTGATGAGACAGATCAAGGTTGGAAGTCGGTTCGTCGAGCAACAAAACAGACGTTCCGGCACCCTCAGGGGAAGCACGAAGCTGGCAAAGCGCCCTGGCAAGGTGGACACGTTGGCGCTCACCACCAGACAACGTCGGATATGATCGGTCCGCCAGGTGCGCCAGATCAGCCCGCTCCATCGCTTCGCGCACGAGCGTTCTCGATCGCCTATTGTGACTGCCGAAACCCGGCACACTGTATCCCAGAGTAACCACTTCAGATACGATGAAGGGAAAGGCTAGGCTAGTCGTCTGCGGGACAACTGCCCGTCTGCCCGCAAGCCGAGCTGGAGACATTTTACTGATGTCACGTCCATCGAGCTTCACTACACCGGTGGTTGCCTTCATCTCTCCTGCCAGGATCTTCAGAAGCGTAGATTTACCAGCGCCATTCGGCCCTATAATTGCGACGACCTCACCGGCTGAAACGCTCACCGAAACGTCCGAAATGAGAGGATTGCCCGCAACCTTATAACCAACTGACCTCGCTTCGAGCATTGAGCGATTCTCTTTCGTTATCCCGACCGGCTCTGCCGGAGGACGAGATGCATGAAAACCGGGGCCCCGATTATGGCCATCACAATTCCAATGGGAAGTTCTGCCGGCTGCACCGCGATCCGCGCAAACACATCGGCAATAACCAATACGCAAGCTCCGACGATGGCGGAAGCTGGTAAAACAATCCTGTGATCGGGTCCGGCAATAAGGCGGACGAAGTGCGGTACGACAATACCGACGAAGCCGATGACGCCGGCTACTGCCACGGCGGCACCAACTGCAGCTGCCGTCAGTCCAACGATCGTCCACTTGGCTCGATCAACATCGACGCCCATGTGAAAGGCCTCCGCTTCACCAAGTAGAAGGCC
>JAJFHK010000383.1 GCA_021775655.1 Filomicrobium sp.
AGGTAAGAGTGTGTCGTCAGGTTGACTTCGCTCGACCAAGATGGCGTTGGACCCGGCTCGCCCCGTCCCAGTAATGGATGGACCTCCGTCAAATGCATCATCCGCAAAGCTTCTTCCGGCGCGCTCCATAGTTCAGTAAGAACCCATGGCTGGCGTGGCAGCGTGATTTCACGAGCGTCTGCTCCATGGACAGCAGACCAATCGACGTCAACGCCGGAGACATAAAGCTGCCCGGTCGAAACCGCGACCGACAAGAGATCGCCCCAACGCTTGTCGAGTGTACTAACCGTTGTAACCGAGCTGCCTTTCGCGGCAGCGCACGCAGCTGTCATGCTTGAAAGGGTGCGGTGCGGACCTAGCTCCACAAAGGTATCGGCACCGAATTCCAGCGCCTTCTCGACCGCTTGCTGGTAACGCACCGGATAACGCAGGTTCTGCCACCAGTAATCGGCATCGAACCGATCATTCAGATCACCGGTCACGGTCGAGATGACACGCAAATTCGGCGGTGCGGTTTGAAGCTCTCCGACGTCCGCCTTGAAAATGTGTTCAACCGGTTCAAACCAACTTGAGTGATAGGCAAAATCGAGCGCCAGCTTGCGGGTCAGAATGCTCTCATCGTCATCATTCAATTGGCCGATCAATGCATCGATTGCTTTCTCTTCGCCAGTCAGCGTCACCATCTGAGGCGAATTGTAGCCACCAATTTCGATGCTTCCGTTCGACGGCAATAAGGGAGCTATCGCATCCGCACCCAATCCAATAGCCGCCATCGTACCCACGCGGTCGACATGGCTCCTAATGAGGCCGCGATGCGTGACGAGCCCAGCGACCGTGGACTTATCAATACCACCGGCAAGGTAGGCTGCCGTAACTTCGCCAAAGCTGTGGCCGAGCAAGATGTCCGGCCTCACGCCGCGCGCGCGCCAAAGTTCTGCAAGACCTGACTGCAATGCGAACATGACCGCAGGCGTGATGGCAGCGTCGTGAATATTGCTATCTTCCTCATCGGCCAGCAATACATCCACTACGGACCAGCCGCCAATTTCTTTGAAGACTCGGTCAAAAGTTTCGATTGAATTGCGGAACAGCGGCTCCTTTTCTATCAACTCCCTACCCATTGACCACCATTGGCCGCCCTGGCCTGTCATGGTGAAAACAACCGTGCGCGGCGTCTTCGCTTTTCCTGTGATGATCTCGGGCGGAGCATGGCGGTCGGCGGCCGGCCAATCGCGGCCCTCGGCAAGACACTTCAGCCGTTCGCAAAGCTCATCGGACGTCGCCGCAATAATGACGGCACGATGTTCGTGGTGGTCGCGCTGCGCTGCGAGAGCGGCAGCAATTTCGCGGATGCTGCAACCGGCCAGAGAGCCTCTCTCGACCGCCTCTGCAAGACTTGCTGCGAATTGCTGCAGATGCCGCTGGGTCGGCGCGGAGAGCGGAACGGCGACTCGGACTGCAGCGGCAACATCAATTGAGGCAACTTCGGCGCGAAGCGGAGTCTGCACTTCGGCGCTACTCAAGAGCGCACAGGCATTCGTACCGCCGAATCCAAACGAATTGACCAGAGCGCGCAGTGGCGAACCTTCGTCGCTCAGATCGAGCGGCCTGTTTGCAACTGATATGCCCAGAGCGTCGAAATCAATGGCCGGATTTGGTTGCTCGTATCCAACACTCACCGGAACGTGCTTTTTATGGAGAATGAGGGCTGTCTTGATTAAGCCGGCTATACCAGCGGCCGGTTCGAGATGTCCGATATTGGTTTTGACCGAACCAATAGGCAGCAATGCATTCCCTCGGCGCCTTCCAAAAACAGTGCCGATTGCATTGGCTTCAATCGGATCGCCAACGAACGTACCCGTGCCGTGCGCTTCCACGTAATCGATGCCATCCTGCGGAACACCCGCGCGCTCAGCAACGGTCCGCATCATCGCCATCTGGGCATTGAGGCTTGGCTCCGTAATCGAACCGGTTCGGCCATCCTGATTGACGGCGGTTGCATCAATCACGGCATAGATCCGGTCGCCCGCGGCAAGAGCGGTTTCGAGCCTCCGCAACACGACCACGCCAACGCCTTCACCACGTACAAACCCGTCAGCACCCGCGTCGAATGCACGTATCCGCCCTGTCGGTGACAACATGTGCGCCCGGCTGAACGTGATAAACATCCGCGGGTCGAGTAGGATATTGACGCCGCCCGCCAGCGCCATATCGCAGGACCCATCAGCCAAATGCCGGCACGCCGTATCAACGGCAACCAATGAGGACGAGCATGCCGTATCCACGCCCAAACTCGGGCCGGGAAGATTAAGCCGGTTGGAAATACGATTGGCGACAATCGACAGGGCGGTTCCTGTCCCTGCGTGCCTCTCGCCATGCCCGCTCCGATACCGCTGAAGAAGGCCGTAGTCGATATTCGAAACGCCAATGAATACACCGGCCTGACTGCGTCGCAACTCTTCAAGCGGCAGTCGTGCATCAGACACCGCTTCGCTGGCGACCATCAGCAACAGCCGCTGCTGCGGGTCCATTGCTTCGGCTTCGCGCGGTGAAAGACCAAAATAGGCTGGGTCGAAACTGCCGATATCGCGCAGGAACCCGCCCCACTTCGAGTAGGACCGGTTGGGCACATCAGGCCGGGGATCAAAGAAGCCGTCGAGGCTCCATCTCTCGATTGGAATTTCTGAAATGCTGCTCTGGCCATCGCCAAGCAATGACCAGAAACTATCCGCGTCATTGGCGCCCC
>JAJFHK010000384.1 GCA_021775655.1 Filomicrobium sp.
CTCGGCCAAAGATTTTGGCTGAGCATCGAGCGGAGCAAAGATTTTGGGCGTGTATTGGCGGGGGCCGGTAACAGCAGTCACACTTGGTATTTGTGGGTTCGCGTTTCTCTCGGGCTTGCTCACATCGCCTGTGCTTGCTCAGACGCCACCTGCACCTCCTGTCGCCACTCAAACCGATTCGCTCAATCGTGAAGCCGAACGGCAGCGCCGACGATTGGAACAGCGCCTTGACCAGCGCGTCCCCACTATCGACGGTCCCGTCGTTGAGGGGGCCGAGCGACCGGCTTCTGAAGCTCTTGAATCAGGCGGTGCGAAATTCAAGCTGAACAGAGTCGAATTCGGCGATTCTTCGTTCATCAGCCGCAGCGAATTGTCGGCTATCTCTAGCCGCTATGTTGGACGCGAAGTTGACCTTTCCGCTCTCTATGAAATCGTCGCTGCAATCAACGCGATCTATGTTGAGCGCGGCATCATCACGGCACTTGCCACCCTGCCTCCGCAAAAGATCAAGGGCGGCCTCGTCAAAATCAAGCTAACGGAAGGTAAACTCGCTCGCTCGCTGGTTGAAGGCGCAAAGACGCTCTCGCCCGAATATGTCACCTCGCGCATCGACCTTCCCGCTGGTGTCGTCCTCGACCCGCATGACCTGAACCGCAAGATCACTTATTTCAATCGGACAAACTCGGCTCAAATCCGCGCCCTACTCCAGCCCGGCAGTAGCTTCGGCCTGACCGACATCCAATATGCCGTCTTTGAGCCGGCCGCCAATACGCTTCAGATATATGCTGACAATGAAGGCGTCGAATCGACCGGCGAATATCAGATCGGCGGGTTCTTCCGCCGATATGGCCTGTTGGGCATGGACGACCGCCTGACTGTCTTCGCGACCAACGCCCGCAAAACGCCCAACGTCAATGTCGCCTACAATTTCCCTGTAGATTCCATAGGTTCTCGCCTCGGCGTGAGCTATTCGCGAGGAGCCATGGCCATTGTCGACGGCCCCTTCGTCGACCTCAGCGTTGAGGGCAAATCGCAAAGCGGCTCGCTGAACTACACCCGACCAGTGCATGTAACGAGCGACTGGTTGGTGCAGGCCAGTATGTCGGCATCAGTTGGCGAGTCGCTCACCACATATTCCGACGTTGATGTCACCGATACCGACACCATCGACGTCGCGCCCGGACTTAGCATCACATACACGAGAGATCGCCTCACCCTTCAGTTTGCCCCCTCGATTGCCTTCGTGCATTCACGAGAAAAAATCCTGCAAGACACCCGCAATTTACCGCTGTTCAAAGGCTACGGCGCTGTGCTCTTCGGGATGCGCTATGGACTTAGTCTGCACTCCGATTTCAGTTGGCAGTGGACCGGTGCGGAACTCATTCCAGGCGGCCAATTGTTCCAGGTTGGTGGCCCGACGACAGTACGCGGCTATCCCTCGAACGCGGCGGCTGGCGACAGCGGCTATCTCGTCAATCTCGAATTGCACCGCAGCTTAGAGGAATGGCGCGAAGGTCTCGATGTATTCGCCTTCGTCGATCAAGGCGGTGTCTTCTCAACGGAACCGAATTTCCGTCCGCTCACGTCGATTGGCGCTGGGCTGGATTTAAGGATCAATGAATTGACCCGACTCGAGGTCTCAATTGCCCGTCCAATCAACGACATCATCACTGACCAGGATCAGTTTCAGCTCTATGGCCGCTTTGCTGTTACGCCCGAATGGTAGGACCTGCTGATCGCAAACCGATTCGGAAGTTGGTTAAGGGATTGCGCCGGCCGTTCCACGATTGAGGCACGGCGAATTCGTATTGCGGCGCAACATCTTGATCGTTCCAGGCAGCCCGTTTGGCACTGGCTTTGTCCCCCCGGATCGGGCTAGACTAAAGACTACCAGAAGAAGCCAGCCGCCCCGCAGAATTCGGGAGCCGGCGCGATGCCGCGCCGATGCCGACTTCCGTAACTGCCAGACCTTCTCTCCGGAGCAAAAGACGAGATGCAGGCGCGACCTCAGACCTATGCCCAATCCGCGTTGCAAGACGTGACGGAAGTTGCGATCCCACCTCGAGACCGTCCCGTGCAAAAAAACACCGCAAAAATTGCCATTGCCGACAAGAACCCGATCGTGCGCGCAGGACTGTCGGACTATATCGCAAGAGACGGCCGATTCGACATACGTGAGTTGCTTTCTGGTGGGGCCGAATTCATTGCGCTCTGCGAGCGAACCAAGATCGATGTCGGCGTAATAGGTTGGGGGCTGCCCGATATGACCGGCGGCGATGTCCTGCGCGCAATCAAGCGGCGCGGCTTGCCCACGCGGGTTGTTGTCTACACAGGCGATTACAGCCCGGGGGTACTACGCGAAGCCGTCAAATCGGGAGCCTGGGGCGTTGCCTCTAAGGCAGACGATCCTGCGGTCCTGATCGAGACGTTGGCCAGCGTGCGCGCCGGCCGCATGAGCATCCCTTATATCGACATCAGCCAGCTCGCGACTGACCCTCTGGAAAACCTGACCGTTCGAGAACAGGAACTGATGCACGCACTCTCCAAGGGCTGGACCAACGAGCAGATTGCTAGCCGCATTGGCATCTCGCGCAACACGGTCAAGTATCACTTGAAGAACCTCTACGAGAAGATCGGTGCCTCCAACCGTGCTCAGGCAGTGGCCATGTATCTCTCCAACTCTACGAACCGCTGAACCCGCCGAATTTCCAGCATGTTCGAAGTGGGTAGTAAAGTGCCTACCCGCCCGATGAAGACGCTACCCAATCGGGTAGTAATACCGATTTAACCATATGCTTTAATTGCATGTTTTGGGCACCTGCCAACTATACCAGCGGGTGGCAAATCCTATCCGCGCGGGTGTTGTTGGACCTGGGTCTAAAGTCCATAAAAGCAGGGCACCGAATGGAGCCCTGGCTCCTGGAAACGGATGAATTCGAGATCGCGGCCCGTATGGGTCCGGCAAGAAAATAATGCACTTTGGAGGGACCCAGCCTATGCTCGTACAGCCGCATCTATTCATCCCCGGGCCGACAAATATCCCCGAGCCCGTTCGCATGGCCATGAACCTGCCGATGGAAGACATGCGCAGCCCCGAATTCCCGAAATTCACGTTGCCGCTGTTCGAAGACCTCAAAAAGGTTTTCAAGATGAAGGATGGACGTGTCTTCATCTTCCCATCATCCGGAACGGGTGCTTGGGAGTCGGCTATCGAAAATACTCTTACCGTCGGCGACAAGGTTTTAATGTCGAGCTTTGGCCAGTTTTCGCACCTCTGGGTCGACATGGCCAACCGCATGGGCCTTAAAGTCATTCTTTGCGATGAAGAGTGGGGCACCGGTGTTCCGCTGGATAAATATGCCGACGTCCTCGCCAAAGACACCGATCACGAAATCAAGGCTGTCTTCGCAACCCACAACGAGACCGCAACAGGTGTCACCAGCGATATCGCCGGAGTTCGCAAAGTAATGGATGCCGCCAATCATCCAGCACTGTTGATGGTTGATGGCGTCTCCTCGGTAGCCTCCCTCGACATGCAGATGGGTGCCTGGGGTGTCGATTGCTGCGTTTCTGGATCACAGAAAGGCTTCATGCTTCCTACCGGCCTCGGAATTCTGGCTGTCAGCGACAAGGCCCTCGAAGCCAACAAGGCCCAGCAGCCACGAATGAACCGCTGCTTCTTCTCATTCGAGGACATGATCAAGACGAATGACCTCGGCTTCTTCCCTTACACCCCAGCGACCCAGCTCCTTCGCGGTCTGAGAACTTCATTAGACATGATCGCAGAAGAAGGTCTGGAAAACATTTTCGCGCGTCACCATCGCATGGCGGAAGGTGTTCGTAAGGCCGTCGATGCCTGGGGCCTGAAGCTTTGCGCCAAAGAGCCCAAGTGGCACTCCGACACGGTCAGCGCGATCTATGTTCCCGAAGACATCGACAGCGCTGAAGTGGTGAAGACCGCCTATTACCGGTACAATGTCTCGCTCGGTGTCGGACTGACCAAAGTCGCCGGCAAGGTTTTCCGCATCGGCCATCTCGGTGCACTCGACGAGGTGATGATTGGCGGCGCGCTCTTTGGTGTCGAAATGGCTCTAAGAGACTGTGGCGTAGACATTAGGCTCGGTTCAGGCACCGGTGCTGCCGCGCAGTACTTCAGCGAAACCGCCACGAAATCAGCCAATTCGCGGGACGACAGCAACCTCAAGGCCGCATAGGCCACCCAATAAACGCCAAGCACCGCGGCTAGCCCCGCAGAAGCCACATCTGGTATGAGCCTCATAGCGGCGCAGTTCTGCGTGCCGTTTAGAGAGAGCTCGTGTCTAGGAGAGGAAAGAAATACCGATGAGCCATACCCTTTACAACCTGCGCAAGGCCCGCCTTCACCGCAGCGAACTTGCCGTCCCCGGGTCCAATCCGGCGATGTTTGAGAAAGCCCTAAACAGCGAAGCCGATTACATCTTCCTTGACCTGGAGGATGCAGTCGCCCCGCCCGAAAAGATCAATGCCCGTGCCAACATAATCAAGGCACTGAAAGAAATGGATTGGCGCGGCGCCGGTAAGACGATGTCGATCCGCATCAACGGTCTCGACACCCATTACATGTACCGCGACGTGGTCGAAGTCATCGAAGAGGCCGGCGAGTTCATCGACACCATCTTGGTCCCGAAAGTGGGCGTTCCCGCTGATCTCTATATGGTCGATGCAATGCTCAATCAGATCGAGCAGGTCAAAGGTTTCGAACATAAGATTGGTCTTGAAGCGCTGATCGAGACGGCGCTAGGCATGGCCAACGTTGAAGACATCGCCAAGTACCCGAACCGCATCGAAGCGCTGCATTTCGGCGTCGCGGACTACGCCGCAAGCCTGCGCTCTCGCACTGTCGTAATCGGCGGACTCAATCCTGACTATCCAGGCGACCAATGGCACGCTTCATTGACCCGCATGCTGGTTGCTTGCCGCTCTTATGGCCTTCGCGCCATCGACGGGCCGTTCGGTGGCATCGATGATCCGGAAGGCTATATACTCTCTGCAAATCGCGCGGCCGCACTTGGATACGAAGGCAAGTGGGCAATCCACCCATCGCAGATCAAGATGGCCAACGAAGTCTTCTCGCCGACCGCCAAGGAAGTCGAAAAGGCAGAGCGGATGGTTGCTGCGCTTCGAGAAGCAGAAGAGCAGGGCAAAGGTGCAGCCTCGCTTGACGGCAAAATGATTGATGCTGCATCCGAGCGCATGGCCAAGAACGTGCTCGGAACAAACGACGCCATCAAGGCGGCTGCGGCTGCTCGCAAGGGCTAAACACGATCAACAAAGCGAAGGCCGCCGCTAACCCAATAAAGGGAGGAATGGAATGGATATCCACGAGTATCAGGCGAAAGAGC
>JAJFHK010000385.1 GCA_021775655.1 Filomicrobium sp.
GGGCAATTCCGACAAGGCAACATTCATGCGGAATGTTCCTGAACCGGTTTTCTGGCGCAAGAAGGCGCAACGCACGTCGGCCGGAACAGCCTCAACAGGAACCAGATCGCGAAATAATAACTTCGGCCCCACGTTAGCGGCAACTGCTCGCGATCGAACAACACCCCCGTTCGTCAATCGGATGCCGGTAGCCCGCCCCTTTTCAACAATGACCTCGTCAACCCCGGAGGTTGTGCGGATTTCGACGCCTGCTTCCCGCGCTGCTGCAGCCATAGCCTGGGTTATGGCTCCCATGCCGCCGACCGCATGGCCCCACACACCAGTCTTTCCGTTGACCTCGCCGAAACAGTGATGCAGTAGCACGTACGCCGTTCCTGGCGTCGACGGCGAGGCATAAGCCCCAACAATTCCATCGAACGCAAACGCCGCCTTGACCACCTCACTTTCGAACCAGCCGGAAAGAAAGTCCGCAGCACTTTTGGTGAAAAGGTCGAGTAGAAGCCGCTTGTCGTCCAGGCTAAGACCCACAAGCCGACTTCCCAATTCAGCATTCCGGATCGCCTCAAGCCAACCGCCCCCGGCATTAGGCGGCGTACGCTCGGCAAGATCGCGCAAGATCCCCGCCGCTCGTTCCAATGCAACATCGTATGCTGGCAAGCGCTCGGCATCGGCAGATGAAAACTTAGCAATCGCCTTTTGCCGCTCAACCAGCCCATAAGGCAGCAACAAGAACCGCGCATCATCGACAGGCCAGAAATTCGCAACCGGCCGTTCGACAATCTTCAAGCCATGTCGGCCTAATTCCAATTCCTGGATAATCTTCGGGTTGAGCAGACTAACCGTATAGGCGGCGACCGAGTTTCGGAATCCCGGGTGAAACGTCTCCGTGACAGAAGCGCCGCCAACAACGTTACGCCGTTCCAAAACCACTACGCTGCAGCCACCGCGCGCAAGATAGGCAGCAGCGGTCAGGCCGTTGTGACCACCGCCGATGATCGCAACGTCGTACTGCGCTTTAGAATCAGACATGTTTACCGTTGTCGAAAGCTAAGCGTCTCGAATTGGCACGCTGATTAGAGGTTTTATTCCGATGCGCCGCAATCCTTCGGATACGATCCATCGCGTTCAGATTTTGTTTACCGCTTTAGCCCCAACCTGCGATCCGGTGATCCAGAACCTAAAGGCTTCCACGATGAAAACCACATCGGTGAAGATGTCAGCGCCATTCACTCTTGACGCCAGGCCGGCCCGCTCCGAAACGCGCTTTCCTGCCGCAAAGCTAACGGGTCTTGTCATCGTCGCCCTGTTGCCCGCCTTATTCTGGACAGCAATCCTGGCCGCCGTATCCAACGCTATTGGCTTCGCACTTTCCACGGCTGCGATGTTCGTTACAGCCTCGGCCATCGCTCTATTCCTGACCGTCATCTATGCAGCGATTTCAGCAGGCTCCGACCAAGCCTAGATCCCGCAAGAGACACACCACAAACAAGTTCAGCCGCCCCAACCACAGCGCAACCTGCGGCACTTGCCAGACTTTGCGCCGATGCGGCATGACGCCATGACAAAGCGGCACCTCTTGCAGCTGTACGATGAAACGCAACCTCGATACCGCCCGCCTCTGACAAAATTGCAGGTTGTAATAGTCTGGCAGTCCTTATTCGGATTGATGAGGCCACCCGGGCCCTCCTGAGCCGACGTGCCTGTCGCAGAAAGTGACATCAACATTCCAAGCCAGACCGCAAACAAGAGATTTCGCATATCACCGCTCCCGCATAACCAATCGGCCAGCCCATTACAGGCCAACTTGAACGCTCAATTGAGATATACACGTTCGACCAGCCCACCCCGCCGCGCAACTCTTCTACGATGTCTTGGTGGACAGCGGCATGCACGATGTGCCGTCATTGCAACGCCAAATTCAGTGAACCCATATTCTGCGGGCGCTATTCAGCTGCAGCTTTGCTACCCGGTTGAACAAGTTGCATATAATCATTAAGGAGGGTTTCGCTAATCGCAGCAGGAGTAAATCGATTGTCGCCAATCTCCGAAACGGGAGTCACTTCAGCGGCCGTCCCGGTGATAAAACACTCACTGAACCCTGCGAGTTCCTCCGGCATGATGATCCGATCCACCACTTCGTAGCCGCGAGCTTTAGCAAGTCCGATAACCGTGCGCCTCGTAATTCCATCAAGAAAGCAATCCGGAATTGGCGTGTGAATAACCCCATCCTTGACGAAGAACACATTTGCACCTGTGCATTCTGCAACGCGGCCACGGTAATCAAGCATAAGCGCATCGGCGTAACCTGCACGTTCAGCGCGATGCTTCTCGATTGTACAGATCATGTAAAGACCGGCAGCCTTGGCCTTACACGGAGCCGTCGCAGGGTCAGGCCGCCGATAATTGGCGAACGTCAATCGAAGCCCTTTAAGGCGCTCCTCCATAGGGAAATAAGAGCCCCAATCCCACGCCGCGATCGCAAGGTGGATTTTATTCTGCTGCGCCGAAACACCCATCTGCTCACTTCCCCGCCAAGTGAGCGGCCGGACATAGGCATCTGTGAGATTATTGGCTGTTATGACCGCGCGACACGCAGCATCAATCTGCTCGACAGAATAGGGGACCTCAAAGTCAATAATTCGGGCGCCCTCGACCAGACGCTCGGAATGCTCCGTCAGCTTGAAGATTTCCCCGCCATAGCAGCGCTCACCTTCAAATACGGCGCTCCCGTAGTGGAGGGCATGCGTCAATAGATGCAGCCTGGCATCCCTCCAATCCACCATTTCTCCGTCGAACCAGATCAAACCGTCACGATCGTCGAAGGGAATGAGACTGGCCATAGGGCAGGTCCTTTGAAGGGATTGAGGTCGTTGAAAGTACCCCTCGAGGCAGCTCGTTGCCCAGCCCCACAAGGCCAAAACAACTGTATTTTCCGAGGGTTGGTTTGCCGTGCCTAGACCATTTCAAAATCGGAAAACAACGGCCTATCACCAACAAACACATTGCCAACCAGTATCAATGAGCGCAAATTATGTCAACAACGCTGACGTAAATCGACCGGCAACCCTACTTATGAAAACCGAGACCACCGCAAACCAACACCCGCACCTCTCCGGCGATGAACCTGAACCCACCATCGACGACCACGAAGCCGTACTGGGTTTCATGGAGTTATTGTTTTTCGCCTACCGTGACTTCATCGGCGATCCCGATGCCATTCTCGAACAATACGGCTTCGGTCGCGCTCACCATCGAGTCTTGCACTTCGTCTGCCGAAATCCAGGACTTCGCGTCGCTGATTTGTTGGATATACTAAGGATTACCAAACAGTCGCTGGCGCGCGTCCTGAAGCAGCTCGTGGACCAGGGTTACGTAGTGCAGAAGGCCGGGCTTTCCGACCGTCGCGAACGCCTGCTCTATGTCACTGCAAAAGGTCAGTTGCTCAGCGGCCAACTCGCCGAATTACAGATGGTGCGGGTCCGTGAAGCCTTAGATGCCGCG
>JAJFHK010000386.1 GCA_021775655.1 Filomicrobium sp.
CGTGTGCTCTTCCGATCTCGTTGAGCCAGATCGCGCCCTGAGCAGTCTTGCCCATCTTTGCGCCTGAAGCCGTCGTCAGCAGCGGGCAGGTCAGGCCATAGAGCTGGCCCGTCCCCATGCGACGGCCTAGGTCGACGCCCATTACGATGTTGCCCCACTGGTCGGAGCCACCCATCTGCATGTTGCAGTCATAGCGACGGGCCAGTTCGACGAAATCATAGGACTGCAGGAGCATGTAGTTGAACTCGATGAAGGAGAGTTCCTGCTCGCGTTCGAGGCGCAGCCGGACTGAGTCCATGGTCATCATGCGGTTGACCGAGAAGTGCCGGCCGACATCGCGTAGGAACTCGATGTAGTTGAGTTTGGCGAGCCATTCGGCGTTGTCGACCATTCCGGCATCGCCGCCGTCTTTCCCGAATTTCAAAAAGCGTGCGAAAACTTGCTTGAGGCTGTCCTTGTTGTCGTCGATTTCTTCAATCGTTCGCAGTGCACGTGTTTCGTCCTTGCCTGAAGGATCGCCGACGCGCGTGGTGCCGCCACCGAGCAGAACGATTGGCTTGTTGCCAGTCTGTTGCAGCCAGTGCAGCATCATGATCGAAATGAGGGAACCGACGTGCAAAGAGGGTGCGGTGCAGTCGTAGCCGACGTAGGCGACCAACTTGCCATCGCGGGCAAGTTTATCGATGCCCTCCAAGTCGGAGGTTTGGTGAATGAAACCGCGCGTTGTTAGAACGTCGAGGAATTCGGATTTTGGGCGCGAAGGCGTGGTCATCGGCTGCGGGCCTCGGTCGGCTCTTGAGTTTACATTGGCGTTGGGAGCCGGGAGATTGCACAGGATCGCTATCGGGAGCAAGCGGCAATGGTTGAAGTTAAACGTGCCCTCGGCCTAATGAGCGGGACTTCGATGGATGGCATCGACGTTGCGTTGATCGAAACCGATGGTGAGGATGTCGTTAAGCGTGAGGCGTGGGCGACTTATGCTTACGACAGTGATTTGCGCACGGTGCTGAGCGCGGCGCTGGCGGAAGCGCAGGTATTGCAGGGGCGAGATGAGCGTCCAGGTTCGCTTGCTGAGGTCGAGCGCGTTTTGACCGAGCGCAATGCGGGGGCAATCGATACTTTTCTTTCGGGGAAGCACATCGAGCCAAGCAGCATCGATGTCATCGGCTATCATGGTCAAACGGTGCTGCATCGTCCTGGCAGTGGGCTGACAGTGCAACTTGGTGATGGGCCGCTTTTGTCCCAACTAACTAGTATGCCAGTGGTTTACTACCTCAGCGTCGCAGACATGGCAGGCGGCGGGCAGGGCGCGCCAATGGCTCCCGTCTACCACAGGGCGCTGGCGGAGGGGCTGACCGAAAGGCCACTTGTATTCCTCAACATTGGCGGTGTCGCGAACCTCACATGGATCGGCCGGGATGGAACACTCGTTGCCTTTGATACCGGACCGGGCGGGGCGCTCGTCGATGACTGGGTGGCGCATTGTACAGACGGTGCGCGTACATTCGACGACGATGGTGTGCTAGCGGCATCTGGCAAGGTGAACGCAGGCATTATCTCTGACTTTGCCCGACAGGATTATTTCGCAAAGCCGCCGCCGAAGTCGCTCGACCGCAATGCGTTTGTCTGGAATATCGTTGATGGCCTAAGCCCGGAGGATGGCGCAGCAACATTGAGCGCCATCACTGCGGAAGCTATCTCGCGAGGGCTTGGCCAACTTCAGGAGTTGCCAAGTCTCATCATTGCCTGCGGGGGTGGGCGAAACAACTCTACAATTCTAGACATGATCGCAAGGCGCAGCGGAGTCGAGGTCGTTCGTGCCGAAGACGCAGGACTCGACGGCGACAGCGTCGAAGCCGAGGCGTGGGCCTACCTCGCGGTACGTTCTCAAAAGGGATTACCAATCACGTTTCCAGGTACGACCGGCGTGGCGACACCGCTTACTGGCGGAGTTGTTGCGATGCCTTCATCGCCGGCTGCATGAGAGCGTTTGGCTGGCGTTCTATTCGTTATCGCTTTCTTCGACAGGTTCTTCGCCTTCTTCTTCGACGGCAGGTGGAGCTGCGATGGCTTTGGTGTCTTTTGTGTCTTTGTTTTCGGTTTCCTTCGCGGCCAAACGCATATCGAGATAGTCACCAACGCGGGTGCTCAACTCGTCCATCTTGCCTTCGAAGAAGTGGTTCGCGCCAGGCACGATCTCATGCTCGATCTTTATGCCGCGCTGGGTTTTGAGCTTCACAGTTAATTCGGCAACCGAGTTCGTCGGCACGACGCGATCCATATCTCCGTTGATCATCAGGCCTGATGACGGGCAAGGGGCGAGGAACGAGAAGTCATATAGATTCGATGGTGGGGCAACGCAGATGAAGCCTTCTGCCTCGGGGCGGCGCATGAGGAGTTGCATGGCGATCCACGTACCGAAGGAAACGCCGGCAATCCAACAGCTTTTGGCATCTGGTTTGACGAGTTGCATCCAGTCGAGAGCGCTGGCGGCGTCGGCCAACTCGCCTGGCCCGCCGTCCCAGTAACCCTGGCTTCGTCCCACTCCGCGGAAGTTGAAACGGAGGACGGAAAAGCCGCGCTCTACAAACGTGTGGTATAGATTGTAGACGACTTGGTTGTTCATTGTGCCGCCGAACTGCGGGTGAGGATGCAATATCAGCGCAATTGGTGCGTCAGACGCTGCCTCGTGGTGGTAGCGGGCTTCCAACCGTCCTACCGGGCCATTCATGATCAGTTCGGGCATTTTATCTCGCTTGTTTCAGGCTGACTGGTAAAGGGGCGGCGCTGCCGGTTTCATTGCAATGAGGCGCGCCGTGGGTTGCGGTTATATGGTGTCCGGCTGCGCGGAATTCTCCTCGGATGGAGCCTGGTTTTACGCGCGCGAGTCGCGGCGCGCCGAGGCGCTCGAATGGCTGCAGGCTAATACTTGACTTCCTCGCTCGGAATTTACATATTCCAGCAAGTTTAGAATGGTTCGAAAAAGGCGTCAGTACAAACCCGCTATCGGTTAGCCCTCTGTAGGCTGGCGTTCTTAGCACGAACACCGGGCCTGAATGCAAGTCCGATGCGTAAAGGCTGTGCCGCAAATGCCTGATGCCTGTCGCCAATTCCACTGAAGGAGATGGCCGAACAGTAGGTTCAAGCGTACGGCCGGTCTGAGAAGGCGACACGAATGGAGCTCAATACAAAAGGTCGATATGCGGTAACGGCGATGGCCGATATCGCCAAATTTGGCGATGACGGAGCTGTGCCACTATCGGCGGTGGCAGAGCGCCAGCAAATTTCGCTCGCCTATCTCGAACAGATTTTCTTGCTTCTGCGCCGGGCCGACCTTGTTGTCAGCGAACGCGGCCGTTCAGGCGGTTATCGTCTGGTGCGTTCGCCTGACCGTATTTCGGTTGCTGAAGTCATGCTGGCAGTTGAAGAACGCACGCGGATGACCCGCTGCATGGATGAGGGTGTCGGATGTCTGGGTGAAGAACGCTGCCTGACCCATGGCCTATGGGCAGCTCTTGGCGCGCATATCGCCGGCTTTCTGTCGGAGGTGACACTGCGCGATGTCATCGACGGTGAATGCGTGACTAAGCTCACCGTCGGAACCCTGACGAGCCAGCGCGAAGGGGTGCCTTCATGAGCGTTGCCGCCGTGGATCGTACGTACCTGGATCATAATGCGACGGCCCCTTTGCGGGCGGAAGCACGCGCGGCTATGATTGCTGCACTTGATGCGACCGGCAATCCTTCGTCGGTGCATAGGGAAGGCCGGAGGGCGCGCGGCATGATCGAAGATGCGCGGCGCTCGGTTGCCAAACTCGTAGGTTGTGAAGCGCGCAGCATCATTTTCACCAGCGGTGCGACGGAAGCCAATAACACCGTGATTGGGCAATCGCGTTGGTCGAAGGTGGCGGTATTGGCTGTCGAGCACGCTTCCGTCATCGAGCCGGCGCGACGACGTGGCGCAGCAGCGTTTGCGGTTGTACCCGTTCACAGCAACGGCCAAATAAATCTCGATGCACTGCGCAAGTGGCTGGAATCGCCGTCCGAGGGTGAGCGTTTGGTTTCGGTGCAATGGGCCAACGGCGAAACTGGTATCGTGCAGCCGATCCATGAGGTCGCCGAACTCGTTTCCAGTCACGCAGCTGTTTTGCATGTCGATGCCGTTCAGGCGGTCGGTCGGATCAATATCGATTTGAGCGAGTTTGATGCCGCGTTCCTCACGCTGTCTTCGCACAAGATCGGTGGGCCGCAGGGTGTTGGCGCGATTATTCAGGGGAGTGGCGGTGAATTGCGTGCGCCACTTCTTGTTGGCGGCGGACAGGAAAGCCGCCTGCGCGCTGGCACTGAGAATGTTGCCGGTTATGCCGGGTTCGGAGCTGCTGCAGAATGCGCTCACGTGGAAGCTCGTGATCAGGGGCGCATAGAAGCGCTGCGGGATAGATTGCAGGCGGGCGTCCAAGCGATTTCACCTGAGGCGATTGTAATCGGCGAAGGGGGACCGCGCCTCTCGAATACGAGCGCGATCGCACTTGCAGGTGTGCGGGCCGAAACGTCGGTTATTGCGTTCGATCTTGCCGGTGTAGCTGTCAGTGCAGGATCAGCCTGTTCGTCGGGAAAGGTCGGCCGGAGTCATGTGCTCTCAGCCATGGGGATGGAGGACGCATTGGCGCAGTCAGCGCTACGTTTCAGCCTCGGCTGGTCGAGTACGGATGCCGATGTGTCGCGGTTCCTCGAGGTGTGGGGCCGTGTGATGAACAGAGCGCGTGCGGGCGTCGCGGAAGCGGCGGCCTGAAACAAATTTAACTGAGAATACTGCAGTGCCGTCGGCGATGTACCGAGGTGGGCTGCACGACGCAAGATAACATGAAGGAGAGCGGTATGCCGGCAGTAGAGTCGACTATCGAACAAGTCAAAGAAATCGACGTCGATAAGTACAAGTACGGCTTCGAAACCGACATCGAGTCGGTGCGTGCGCCGAAGGGTCTGAGCGAAGAGGTCATCCGCTATATTTCGGCGCGTAAGGAAGAGCCCGCCTGGATGCTGGAGTGGCGGCTTGATGCCTACGAGCGCTGGCGGACGATGAAGGAGCCGACCTGGGCGCGGGTTAATTATCCGAAGATCGATTTCGAGGACCTCTATTACTATTCGGCGCCGAAGAGCACGGATGGTCCAAAGAGCCTCGATGAGGTCGATCCGGAATTGCTGGCGACTTATGAGAAGCTTGGCATTCCTTTGAAAGAACAAGCCGTGCTGGCTGGCGTCCAGGGTGCGAAGGTGGCCGTCGATGCCGTCTTCGACTCTGTATCCGTTGTGACAACGTTCAAGGATGAGTTGAGGAAGGCCGGCGTCATCTTCTGCTCAATCTCCGAAGCGGTTCGCGAGCATCCTGAACTCGTCAAAAAGTACCTCGGATCGGTCGTGCCGAAGTCCGACAACTTTTACGCTTCGCTCAACTCGGCTGTGTTTTCGGACGGTTCGTTCGTCTACATTCCCGAGGGCGTGCGCTGTCCGATGGAGCTGTCGACCTACTTCCGCATCAACGACATGGAGACGGGTCAGTTTGAACGGACGCTGATTATCGCCGACAAGGGCTCATATGTGTCCTACCTAGAAGGTTGCACGGCACCAATGCGCGATGAGAACCAGCTGCATGCGGCGGTTGTGGAATTGGTCGCGCTCGATGACGCCGAGATCAAGTACTCG
>JAJFHK010000387.1 GCA_021775655.1 Filomicrobium sp.
ACCGCAATTCGGCGATTCGACACTGTCCCGTTAACCATGTTCAAAAATGACGCATTTATTTCCCTAATTTTTTCTTTAGGCGTCCAGTTAATTAGAAATCCGAAATCGCTCATGCGGGTGAATTTCGAAATTGCGCGACGGAATGTCACAATTATTCAGGGAATGAGGCATTTCTCTCCACAATTGTATCGAGGGGTAAATCGTGATGCGTATGGTCTCAACGAATATCAGGGGCTGCCAGCAGCGTTCGACGCTGGTCAACACCATGAAATATATGGCGTTTATAGCCTTATTGGCCATGTTTTCCTTGTCGGCGGTCGGATCAGGCGGAGAAGCGCGAGCGCATTTCTCAACGGCTCAAGCAAAAATGGCGGGGCATTATGAATCATTTTCAATAACCCCATCAACGAAAAGAAAAAAATATAGAAAGTCGAAGAGCAAAAGTACGCGCAAGTATAGAAAATCGAACAAAAAACGGGCCTATAAAAAGAATAGATCCGGCAAGTACCGTTATGGAAGCAAGTACAAGAAGCAGAAAACGGCCGCTTACCGAAAGTCGTCCTCGAAGAAAAAATCCCGCAACTATAAGTATAAGAAGAAACACACGAAACTCGCGGCCCTTTCACCTGGCTATGTGCCTAAGCCGAAGAAGAGTCTGACAGGTGGCGGCGTCCGTTGGGTCGCTTCGTCAGGCTGCCTAAACGGCACGCTCAAGTCGGTCGTTCATCAAGTTGCAGCGAAATTCGGTCCGGTTACCGTTTCTTCGACCTGCCGGAGCAAGAAGCGCAATCGCCGGGTGGGTGGAGCAAAGAGGTCCCAGCATCTCCACGGCAACGCAGTCGACTTCCGCGTGCATTCAAACCACCGCGCGGCCTATGCCTACCTCAAGAGCCTTGGCTCGGTCGGCGGATACAAGCACTATGGCGGCGGCCTGTTCCACATCGATACCGGTCCGCGGCGCACCTGGTAGAGGTCAATTCCAAGGCAAAAATGGGGTGCCGCGTGCCTGCGGTACCCCCTTGATTTCAGCATTGTTGAACTGTCAGATAGCTAATCCGTCGATGCCGGCTCCTTCGGCGGTTTTTCAATCCATTCGGTCAACGCCGTTTCGATCGCTTCATTATTCTTGGCCCACCAGGTTTCATCGATTGACAGCGCCGTTCTCATGTTATCCGGAGTTGTCGGCAGAAATCCGCCAAGATCCAGTCCGGCCACCAGGTGGCGCTTTGTCAACGCCAGCGCCGAAGTTCGCGTGGGACCGTAGGGGAATCTTTGTGCTACAGCGGCAAGCTGCTGGGGCTCAGTTGCAAAGTCCAGAAAGGCACGGGCCAACGCGCGCCTCGGACTCTTTGCAGGAATGCCCCAATAGGTCATCGCGTAGATCTGCCCATCCCAGATAATATCGACCGGCGTTCCACGCGCCGCCGCAAAAAATGCGCGGCCGCTGAACGATTGACCAAGCACGGCTTCACCATCGGCGACCGCCGACGTCGCCGCTTTGGCATTGTCGACCCACAAGATGTCGTCGCGAATGCTTTCTAGCTTCGCAAAAGCTCGCTGCAAGCCCGCATCGTTTTCAAGCAGACCGTAGACCTCGTAAGGTTCAGCCCCATCCGCCATCAAGGCCATTTCCATAAGGAAGCGCGGCTTCTTTAGGAAAACTCTCTTTCCTGGAAAGCGCTTCGTGTCGAATACGTCGGCAAGAGTTTTAGGCTTTCTCTTTTCGAATGCGTCCAGATTAACCGCGATGACATGCGACCACGCGAATGCTCCGATTCCGCATGGCTTCAAACTGCCCGGCAGAAAATCGCTCGAAATCTCAGGCGCAACGACACCGCCATGACCGCGCTCAGTTAGCTTTGCGAGCTGCCCTGTCTTGCAGCCGGCATCGATCTCGTGACTGGAAAACTCGGCTGCATCGGGTAACGCGCCCGCACTATCAGCCGTGAGGTCGATATGGTCGTTACCTTTGCGCACAATCACCCGGACGGCGACCGATTGTTTAGATTTGAATCCGTCGATAACGACATTGCGCTGCGCTTCACCGTACGCACCGGACCAAGTCGCGACCGTGAGCTTCTTGAGATCTGTTGTGGCGGTGGTCTGAGAACTCGACGTGCTGGCGTCGGGGTCAGCCTCTGTTGTTACTACTTCTGAAATTTCGCCATTCACAGGCTTTTCGAGATTCGGTTCGTCGGCCTGCTTCGCGTCGGTCGTGTCGGAACCCTCGTACTTCCCGCTTTCATTCGGCGCAGTGTTGTCGCCCGCACCTTTAACTTCACTATTGCCGGCTCCTCCATCGTCATCATTCACTTTCGATGGCTCTGTATCAAATTCACCGGCCGCTTCAGCAATTGGCTCGGAGGCTTCAGGCGGACTCGGCTGGGCTATTGCAACATTCGAAAATGTTGACGTGCTAACCGCCGCTGCAAGAGCGAAGAATATTGCAAATGCAGACGCATAACGAGGCGTCTCAATAGATGTAGAGAATTTCATCGATGGCTCCAGACTTGAGCGATATGCGACTTCGCGCAGGAGGACTTTTACCACGTCCAATCCGACGGAAAACGGGCGATAGCCAACTTCAACTCAGAAATCGTGGATTTTTTGAAGGAAACGACTTCAGGCAAGTATCGTGTGCGGAAGTCCGCACCTCAGGCTGGCAAAGCCTGCTATCCCCTTGTCGCAACAGGAGCGCTAGAGTCCTTAGGGTCGGAACCGCTATCCTGGCTTTCGAGATAGACGGGGTTCTCTGCCTTGTTGGGGAATGGGCGCTTGACAACATTCGGTTTCTCCCAACTCCCATTGATATTCAGCACGCTCGGCACTTCGCCGCTCTCACCATTGGTGCCATTGCTTGCAGCGCGAGGGAATACGTTGAGATCCAGCATCTTTCGATGAAGGTTCACACTGCCAGTTACCGCCATCTCTCGAAGGCCCTGACGTTCAGTGACCAGCCGCTCAATCTGCGCATGACCATTGCTAAGTGCGATCTCAGCCGACAAAGTTTCCAAGTCGGTCCGACCACTTTTTGCGGGCCCCCACCCTTCCACGGGCGGCTCGTTCACACCCATGCTTGTCACCAGTCCAGGCAGATCCGCGTCGAGCGTGGCTCCGCTCACCATTTGCATGCCAACTCGGCCATCAAGGCTTCGCACGAATGACTCGGCATCAATCCAGTCTCCGCTCAGGTCGATCTTGACATCCGCAGGCCCTGACAGCACCGGATGCGGAAAGACGATGTCCGATATATTCTCTATCCGTACACCCTTGAGCTTTCCCCGCAGACCGCACTTTGTGACGCCGCTGCTTGGGTCAACCGATAGCAATAGGCTTCCTTGACCTCCTGCTGGAAGCTCCATCTCCGCAAGGTCGAGCAATACGCGTCCCTCACGCAAAGACAAGGCTGCCGCTGTTCGGTTCACCGAAAAACTAGTAAACACCGTCTGCTGTGAGGAGATCCGCAGATCGACATCGAGTTCATTCAGAATGGGAAGGCTGATCTCGTGCAGCATATTCCGGATACTATCCGGCAGCCAATGTGCGGTGCCACGCACCGTCTTTGCCAGCAATGATCCTGACTTTGGGTCAGGTGTAAGCAACGCACCCAGATCAAGCTTGTCGAATGCCAGGGTGCCATCGATTAGTGGTCGCTCCCCTTTGCCATTCACAAGCAGCGAGCCAGCCGCTGTATTTCCATCGAGTTGGAAGCGACCATTATGGAAATTGACAATTTGGCGCACCCACTCGAGCTTGCCGTCGGAAACGAATGTTTTGAGTCCGAGTGCTGAAGGCCATGATAATCCCAGCCATCGCGCAAAAACTGGAACGTCGGATACTTCAAGGTGGGAAGTGTCGGCAATCAGCCGGCCTCCATCACCAAGAGCGAACAAGCCTGAGAAGGAAGCGTTTAGTAGCGAACCCGCTGTGATGGATCCGCGGATGGGGAGTTGCTGGGCTTCGAAGTCGCCTTTGCGAGCGCCGACGGTTGAATCAAACTTAAGTTTCCGGCCGAGAAGCTTTACGCTGCCCTTGGCAATGACCCTGTCCCCGGCGGCACGCCGCAGGCGCAGATGGACGTCGTGGAGTACGGCCGCTGTGCCTTTGTCGGCGGCAACTTCAATCCGACCGTCATCGATGATCAGCGCACTATAATTCGTTGTCGCCAATGCCTTAGCGAGCGGCGCGTCGATACGCACCGTCGAAGTGGCGTTTCCATCAGACTGGGCGCCAACGACGAGTTGAGCGTCCCTCAAGATAAGAACACTTTTACCGCTCGCCAGAAGCGTTGCGACCGCCCGTGAGCCAAGTGGCGCAGCACCTTGCGGCTGTGCCATCGATACCGTGCCACGTGTTACGACAACACGCGGTTCGGCCATGATCTCGATGGGTTGGCTTAGCTTAAAGGAATTCTGGTCTGCTGCGCTGACCGTCGACCCCCTGAGGATCAGATCTGCTCGGTCTTCTGCAAGAAACAGCGTTAGCCCAACGGCAAGCGTAACGACTGCAAGTGCAGCGATAGCCATAAGTACACGATGCTGTCGACGATCTTCTCGCTTCATCGTCCTGCCAATGAAAGAGAACTCTATTCTGGTCGAAACCTGTGTCGTGACCGCCGCGCTAGACAGAGACCCCACACCTCTGAGCGATGCCGCCACTATTAGCTGGCATGCCAGGGGCTGGCAAGCCTCTCTATGATACAAGGTACAAGACGCATGTAATGCCGCTGCAAACGACATTTCCGCGGAGAATAGACCTTTGCCCGTCGAAAGCGAGACTGAGTTGAAACGCAACTGTTGAGAAACATAGTTGCCCGATACGTCTCGATCTTGCCGAAATCCGTCGACCCTGCGAGGCCTGTAGGAAACTTGTCGGGACGGTTCCGCTGTCCCTTCACGGACTACGGCTTATATGGCGATATCCAATGTTTGCAATATAGTCGCCTGGCCGACCGCCCGCGACGGCTTTGTGCAAGAGCAGCACCGGTAAGAGACCGACAAATACCATTGTCAGCGTGCCAAGGGCCACCTGCTCGAATTGTTCAAGCGAGGCCAATCCAAAGACAAATGTCGCAAGCGTGTCAAAATTGAATGGACGCAAGAGCAACGTTGCTGGCGGGTATTTCATTGCATTGCCAAAGACCAGAAGACCGGCTGAATCCAGACCAAGTAATAGCATGGGCAGTTGAGCCCAAATCAAGGTCGACAGCGAGGTCTCTGCGAGCGCGCGTGCGGCTGCATCGAGGTTTGGCGAAATTCGCTCCAGCCCCACTTCAATGATTCCCAGCCCGACAGCCAGGAAACGAATTCACTAGGCGATACCGGTGCCACGATGGAACCCGACAGCAACAAGCCTGTAGAAACCATGACAATCAGCGCAAACATTTTCGAAGATGGTCCTGCCGTTTAGGACGTTTCCTTTCTTCGTTACACTCACCCAACAAGCGGAGCGTTTCGTCGATGGCGTGTCACAAGCGAGTCCGACTCACCGATAAGAAAATATAAAATGGTCAGCCGAGGACGATGCGGTCCTTTGGGAAGATGATACGTGCCGAAGTCCCTTCATTTGGTGCACTGACTAGATCGAGCCGGGCGCCACTAGCTTTTGCCAGCTTCCGCACAAGAGGAAGCCCAACTCCCAACCCGCCTCCCTCACGCTTGGTCCCCTCGGCAACCAGCCCATTGAGCGCATTGGCCACCTGCTGATCGCTCATGCCACGTCCGTTGTCGCGTACTTCGAACGTCAGGGATTCGTCGCGAACGTAGGTGGCGCGCGCAACGATCTCGCCGCCTGCCGGTGTGAACTTTAGTGAGTTGGTCATCAGGTTTATGAGCATCTGCTTGAGCGCCACGGAGTCAGCGATCACTTTCGGCAGCCGGTCTTCAGCCTCGACGAGCTTTAGGCGAATGTGCGCCCGCTCCGCCAGCGGCAGCATTGAAGAAACGGTCGCGTGCAGCAGTTCAACGGGATCGACTTCGGCAAATTCGAGCTGCTGTGGCGCACCTTCACGCCCACGCTGCTCCATCATCCGGTCAATTACAGCGAGCATAAGCCGCGCACTATCATGAATATCGGCAGCATACCGCTTGTATCGATCATCTCCGATTGGACCGAGTTGTTCATCGCGCATGATCTCGGACGCCGCCACGATAGCCGATACCGGTGTCTTCAATTCATGCGCAAGTTTTTGCACATAGGACCTCCGTGACGACGCCTTCTGCGTTTCGGGAGCTGCAGGCGCGTCAATACTTCCGGCCGTCACCGGTCCCATTTTCGCTTCATCTTGGCTTTTGTCGCTCGGGGCCATGTGGTGTGTGGTCTCAACCATGTAGGGTGGTCAAAGTCGATGGGCGATTGCGGATATGCCGCCAGGACCGGCTAGGCTAAACGGGTACGGGCAGGTTGCAAGTCGTGCCGGACCGCCCTCGTCACGCCCCTAGGATAACACTGATTTGCTCCACCCCTTGGCCTTGCGCCTCCAATGCGCTATTTCCCCTTGACGAAGCCCCCTCGAACAATGTTTCTAGCGGGTCTTCCAAGGCGCATTGAGCGCCCCAATGCCGCCTTAGCTCAGTAGGTTAGAGCGCTAGATTGTGGA
>JAJFHK010000388.1 GCA_021775655.1 Filomicrobium sp.
CATGACGACGACCGTAAGATCGTTGGCGTCATCGGCATCATCGGCCCAACTCGCCTTAATTACGCGCGTATCATTCCCATGGTCGACTACACCGCAAAACTGGTTAGCAAACTCCTGACATAAGCGTGGCCCTTGAAATAAGATACGTTGGCCTGATATCGAGGGCGACCGAATTGAGTCGTGACCGGCCCCGCGCAAGGCGTTGACGCCCCTCTCAAGTCGCCGGAACCGCAATAAGCTTCGAATCGGAGAGATGATGGCCGACGAGCCCAACAAAACCGGTACAAATCAGAACGACAACATGCCACCCCATTCTGAGGATCCCAACGCTTCGCGAAGCAGGAGTTCGTCAATGGATCGTGATCCATTCAACGACCCAGACCAGCTCTTCGACGATCCTGAAATGGAAGCTGCTAACGAAGAGGGGCCGTTCGACCCCGCCGAAGTTCTCAGCGCACAAGTCGAAGAAATGGAGCGCCAGCAAGCTGATTTGGCTGACCGTCTTGCGACGGCGCAGAAGGAGATCCACCGCTATCAGGCGGAAATCCAGAACCTGCACCGCCGCCGAGAAAAAGAAACTGAGGAAACCAGCAAATACGCCATCGCAAAATTTGCCAACGACGTCGTCGAGGTCTCCGACAATTTCGAACGCGCGATTTCCTCTGTGCCCGAAGAAGCGACGGGCGATAATCCCGTTCTGAAATCACTACTCGACGGCTTCACCATGACCGAACGCGCCTTCCTTGGCGTTCTCGAAAAACATGGCGTCAAACGGATTTCACCGAAAGATGAGTTGTTCGACCCCCACCAGCATCAAGCGGTAATGGAACAAGAGGATAAGGCAGTCCCCGCAGGGACCGTTCTGCAGGTCTTCCAGCCAGGCTACATCATCTCCGATCGGGTTCTTCGCCCGGCCATGGTCGTCGTCGCCCGTGGCGGCCCAAAACCGGTCAAACCCGCGCCGACCACCGAACCTGGGACCGAGCAGTCTGCCGACGATCAATCAATCCCGGCAGCAGAACCAATCGAAAATACGCAAGGTGCAGAGACCCCTCCAAAGGACGGCACCGAAAACGTCTGAGTTTAACCGGCTTTACGCACACCTGACCTTGCCATGAACATTTTCGTCGCTTAGCCAACACCCCCTCAATCGAAGGAGGTGCGCCATGGCACGCAGATTCATCAAAAAGAACAGACTCGACCAGCGCAACCCTGAAGTTTTTGCTGACCACGCGGCGAGCTTTTGAGGTTACGAGCAAACGTCGCAAGTCCTACCCCTCGGAAACAAACGTCAAACGGGGCAGACGCGTGGTTCACGGCGAGGTTGAGTTGATTGAAAAGCTCGGCCGCAACGATCCGTGCCCTTGCGGCTCCGGACATAGATTTCAAGCGCTGTTGCATGAAATCGGGCCGCTATGACGGGGCGCTGCGCGCCCACTATTTTTAGAGACCGCGAATAGCAGAACGGGTCGCGCTGCCTGCGCGACCCGTACGGCAAATTCGCTTTGATTCAACTCGGATTTATTGCGCCGGCGGCGGCACCTGTGCTGGTGTTTGTTGCCCGCCTCTGTTGATGACACCCGACAGGATCGCTGCGGCTCCCGCGAGCCCGCCATCACCGCCTCCGCTACTGACCATCGTATGCGGCACGAGACGCGAAATGAGACCGACCAGTTCGGGCTTCTTCTCCAGCGCACTAAGCGTCTTATCGAGCGCCTGCAGCAAGGCAACCCGGTCCTGTCCAAGCACTTCAGCCTGTGCCCGCTGACCACGCGCCAGTTCTTCGAGGAACTGACGTTCAGCGCGGCCAAGAGCTGCACGTTCGGCTTCACGCTGATTGGCGACCTGCACCGCAATTTGCGCTTCGACGAGTCGTGGCTGTTCGTTGGCAGTAGCTCGCGCCTGCTCAGTCTCAATACGCTTAGCCTGCGCGACCGTTTCGCGTTCAAAGGCTTTCTCCAACTGGTCGGCAAGCTGCTCACGCAACCGCTGAACAAGTAGTTCGGGCGGCACGGCAGGTTCGCCGAGTCGAATTTCCTGGATTTCCACACCGGCTTTGCGGCCCTCACGCTTCACAGCATCCTCGATATTCTGCTCCAGCGCGGTGCGGTTCTCGATGAGGTCAAGCACTTCTGTCTTGCGGCGGATGCGCTTGCTCGGGTCATTCGGATCCGGCACTTCAATTTCGGAACCTGCGACGTTGCGGACGATCGAACGAATGACCGGCGTCAGTATTCGGTTTTCGATTTCCTGGAGGCCACCGACCGCACCAACCACGACCGGCGCATTCTTAGGATTGACCTGCACAAGTACGCGCAGCTCCTGGGGAATATCCCAGCCCTCAACTTTGACGAACACGGCTTTGTCCGCCGCTGCTTCCGGGACAGGCTGCGCCTCGGCTCGCTCCGTCTGTTTGATGTTGCCCTGTTGATCGACGGAAAGGTCGATGATGCGCTTGGTAAAGCCGCCCTTGTATTCCCACGTCTTCACTCGCGTATCGACCAATGTAACCTGATAGGCCTTGCGGTTGAGATAGTAAGCACCTGGCAACAACGGCTCGCGCCAGATACCAACACAACCTTGCGGCACCAGCGGTACCGATAGCGCACCCGCAACGGCTGTGCTGGCCTTAACCTCTTCCTCTACACAGGACACACCTGGCTTCGTCACGTTGCTTTTTACGACACCGACATGGCCCGCCGGGATGATCGTGGCACGCGTATTATCATCCGTCCGGGGGTCATAGGTCTTGACCCGAACGTCGAAAAGATACCGGTTGAGCCGGTATTCGCCTGGCTTAAGAACCGTCTCCTGCGGCCCGCGATGACCACCATCAGTCAGGAATGTCTTGGCATTGAGCATCGCGCTCACGCGGTCGTCGGTAATTGCCGGCGCAATGAACATTCCCGCCGGCATCGGAGCACCGTCCACGGCGACGATTTCGCCATAATAGCCCTCCGGGACTTTAACGACGGGGAATTCTTCAACCTGGTACAGCACTCGCACGAGCGGCATGAAGTGAAATCCCGGTCCCAGGATTTCAGCCTGTGGTCCCTTCTGACCTTCAAGCGCGATAATCCTGCCGGGCGGCAATTCCTGAAAAGCGTAGATCCGCTTCAGATGCCCGACGCTGGTTGCATCGATGAACACAAACGATGTCGAAGCTAATAGAAATAGGCCGATAGCAATTGAAATGATGCCAGAAAGCGTTCCGGAAAATCCCGAAAGCACCTGCTTTGCGGCATCCAACCGCTTGTTTCCGGTCCCCTTGGAGGGGACAGGCATCGTTTGGCCCGATCCGCCACGCCCGGTTGCCAGACGCCAAATGCCATAGCCAAGTGCTAGAAAACCGAGAACAACATAGATCATTGCGGGGCCTCGCCACCAAAAGAATCAATCGGCTGTATGATTGTGTGACAAGATTCAATAATTTATTACCAACATTGCAGATGCCATATGAGAAATATAACCTTACGCCACTGTAACTCTGCGCAAAGTCAGGTTGATTCGCCCACCACCGGGCAACAAGTCCGAGGTTCCAGGAACCACCTGATCGATCCCATGGTATGCCCGTCGCGCAGCTCCGCCGAGCACAACAACATCGCCGGATTTCAAGATTAGTCGCTGCTTCGGATCGGCCCGGTTCGACCCACCAACGTGAAAAACGGCATCGTCGCCTAAAGATACGGATACTACAGGCGCATACTTTTCCGGTTCGTCGGCATCAACATGACTACCCAGCTTCGTGCCCTCAGAATAAGAATTGATGAGGCAAGCTTCAGGCGGCGTAGGCCAGTCAGCGACTTTGCCCCAGATTTCCAGGAAGGCCAGCGGTATGGCCGGCCATGGTTCCCTGGTCTCGGGATGGAAGGACTGATATCGATACCCGCCATCCTTATCCGAGACCCAGCCTAAATCTCCGCAATTGCTCATCAAAATAGAAAAAAGCTTACCCGAACGCGGCATTCGAGGCCGATAAAGAGGCGCTTTTTCTAATACTCCGTGCACCATCTCAAGACACCGCCGCTGGACGTCGAGGTCAAGATAGCCTTCCAAATGCTGAAAACCCTCGATCATGATCCTTGCTACCTTGTTCTGCGACCTGAGGGACACATATTCCCCTCCGCCGGGCCAGAACCTTACAATCCTCAACAAATGCCCTACTCGTCGCAGTTGCACAGCGATTTTGCCGGCTTATATAACGCTTGTGTGAAGTTCAACTTCGGCTCGCCGGTTGTTGACTGGAAGGAAGCCCAACATCGGCCCGCCCGGTGTTGGCAAGTTTAGGCCGCTCAACACCAGCCTGCTGAGTGTTGACGATTCCAAAGAACGCCCAACATCAGCCCGCGCTGTGTGTTGGCAGATCGACAATGTTTTAGGGGACCGTGCCCAGGCGCCTGTTGGTGGCGCATGTCTTCAACAGGCGGCGAGGCTAAGCCTAGGCGCCTAATGAAAGGGCCTACACGGTCTGCCGCAGCAAATAAGGAAGATCAAGAATGTCAAAAGTTATCGGCATCGACCTCGGCACAACGAACTCCTGTGTAGCCGTCATGGAAGGCGGCAAACCACGGGTTCTCGACAATGCAGAAGGTTCGAACACGACGCCCTCGATCGTCGCTTTCACTGAGGACGATGAGCGTCTTGTTGGCCTCCCAGCCAAACGTCAGGCCGTCACGAACCCAATCAATACCCTGTTTGCGGTCAAGCGCCTCATCGGACGCCGCTTCGAAGATGAAACAGTCAAGAAGGACCAAGACTTGGTCCCGTATGAAATTGTCGAAGGCCCGAGCGGCGACGCCTGGATCGAAGCTAGCGGCAAGAAATATTCCCCGCAGCAGATTTCCGCATTTATCCTTCAGAAGATGAAAGAAACCGCTGAAGCCAAACTCGGCGAAACGGTCACCCAGGCCGTCATCACTGTTCCGGCATACTTCAACGATGCCCAGCGCCAGGCGACCAAGGATGCCGGCAAGATCGCTGGCCTTGAAGTCCTGCGCATCATCAACGAGCCGACGGCGGCAGCTCTCGCTTACGGCCTCGACAAGAAACACACCTCAACCACCATCGCAGTTTACGACCTCGGCGGCGGCACGTTCGACATCTCGGTCCTGGAGATCGGCGACGGCGTCTTCGAAGTGAAGTCGACCAACGGCGACACATTCCTGGGTGGTGAAGACTTCGACATGACTCTCGTTAGCTACCTTGCTGACGAGTTTAAGAAAGAAAACGGTATCGACCTGCGCCAGGACAAACTCGCCCTGCAGCGCCTAAAGGAAGCTGCCGAAAAAGCAAAGATCGAGCTGTCCTCTTCTTCACAAACTGAAGTCAACCTTCCCTTCATCACCGCCGACCAGTCAGGTCCAAAGCACCTGACCATGAAGCTCACGCGCGCCAAGATGGAAAGCCTCGTCGGTCACCTTATCGACCGCACCAAGGGCCCGTGTCAGCAAGCCATCAAGGATGCCGGCCTCAAAGCTGCCGACATCGATGAAGTCGTCCTCGTCGGCGGCATGACCCGCATGCCGCGCGTTCAGGAAGTTGTACAGCAGCTGTTCGGCAAGGAGCCGCACAAGGGCGTCAACCCTGATGAAGTCGTCGCTGTCGGCGCGGCAATCCAGGCCGGTGTGTTAAAAGGCGAAGTCTAGGACGTGCTGCTCCTCGACGTCACTCCGCTGTCGCTTGGCATTGAGACGCTAGGTGGTGTCTTTACGCGCCTGATCGACCGCAACACGACGATCCCGACCAAGAAGAGTCAGGTCTTCTCGACCGCCGAAGACAGCCAGAGCGCGGTGACCATCCGCGTTCAGCAGGGCGAGCGCGAGATGGCTTCCGACAACAAGCTGCTTGGCCAGTTCGATTTGATCGGGATCCCACCCGCACCCCGTGGCATTCCGCAGATCGAGGTCACTTTCGATATCGACGCTAACGGAATCGTTCACGTGTCGGCAAAAGACAAGGCGACCGGCAAGGAACAGTCCGTCCGCATCGAAGCCTCTGGCGGCCTCACTGACGCTGAGATCGAAAAGATGGTCAAGGATGCCGAGGCCCACGCCAGCGAGGATAAGGAGCGCCGAGAACTAGTTGAGACTCGCAACCAGGCCGAAGCGATGATCC
>JAJFHK010000389.1 GCA_021775655.1 Filomicrobium sp.
CGATGAAATCGGGAGCAATCGAGACTGCCTCTACCGGATCGAACACGTCGCGATCAGAAGGAAAGCCGGCTCATGGCAGCGGGAAACCTGGAAAGGCTGCCAAGCGACCGGAATCGCAAAATTCCGAAGGAGACTCTGCTCTGGGCGCCGCACTTCGGCGGGCTCAAAAAAATTGAATCCCAGTAGCCCACATTCCCTAGCGATCAGAGCTTGTTCACCGGGACCTTCAGGTAGGTCTTCCCATCGTCTTCTGACGGAGGAAGCTTGCCAGCTCGCATATTCACCTGCAGCGATGGCAGAATCAGCTTTGGCATCCCGAGCTGCGCGTCACGTTCGGTGCGGAACTTGACGAATTCCTCCTTGGTCTTGCCGGCTCCGACGTGGATATTGTGCGCCTTCTCGTCGCCTACCGTTGTTTCCCACTGTATGTCGCGGCCATTGGGACCGTAGTCGTGGCACATGAACAACCGCATGTCGTCGGGAAGCGCGAGGACCGTTTGTATTGAATCGTAAAGGACACCGGCGTCGCCGCCTGGAAAGTCCGCGCGTGCACTACCGCCATCCGGCATAAAAAGAGTATCGCCGACGAAAGCCGCATTGCCGGCAACGTGCGTCATACAGGCCGGTGTATGGCCGGGCGTGTGTATGGCGAAAGACTTCATAGTACCGATCTGGTAGGTGTCGCCGTCTTCAAAGAGCCGGTCGAATTGACTGCCGTCGCGCTGGAATTCCGTACCTTCATTGAAGATCTTGCCGAACTCCTCCTGAATGACGGTGATTTTCTTGCCGATCCCGATTTTTCCGCCAAGCTTCTCCTGGATGTAGGGCGCTGCCGACAAGTGGTCGGCATGCACGTGTGTTTCAATCAGCCACTGCAGCTCCAATCCGCGTGCCGTGATGTCAGCAATCATTTCGTCGGCATGGGCATATGTCAGGCGGCCGGCGGCGTAGTCGATGTCCATCACGGTATCGACGACGGCGCAGGCGTTTGAAGCGGGATCCTTGACGATGTAGCTGATCGTACTTGTTGCCTCGTCGAAGAAGGCCTTAACGTCCGGCTTCGCAGTCATGTTGATTGGATATTGAGCCATCGCAAATCCCCTTTCCTACTCATAATTGTGAGGTGTCTCTTGCGCGAATTCAAGACCGGCCCGGTGACTGGCGAGAGGCGCGGTAGGAGTTCCCGTCTAAATTGCGTAGTGGGGTTCGACCAACGACTGAACGAGCCCAGGAAGGTCGCTGAAGGCGTCAAAAAGGGCTGCATGTTTGATCGCGGTCAACGGCGCTTTCCTGTAGCCCTGCGTAAACAATATGAAAGAAACACTTGCGGCTTGCGCGGTCGCTGCGTCGACTTCGCTATCGCCAACATAGAGAGGTGCCAGTTCGTCAAGGTCGGCGGCGGCCTTAAGTAGCGGCGCCGGGTGCGGCTTGCGCTCGGGCAAGGTATCTCCTGCGATCACGACTTCGAATAGCTCATTCCAGCCGAATGAATTCAACAGCGTGTGTGTTGGGACCATCGGCTTGTTGGTGCAGATCGCCAGGCGATGCCCTGCTGAGGCAAGCGCTTTGAGCGCTTCTGAGCAACCCGGCATCGGTTCGTTCGCCTCCGGTGGCGCCGTATCGTATAATTCCATGAAGCGGGCGAACTGCACATCAAATTTGGTTGCCGAAAACGCATTCCGGGCATCGAGAGCTTGCTCCAGAAATCGACCGGCGCCGTTCCCGACGTAGCCGCGCGTCTCAGTAACATCGAGCAGCGGCAGATTCAGTTCTGCCATCAGGATGTTTGCAACATCACATATCGCTGGCGCGCTTTCGACGAGCGTTCCGTCGAGATCAAAGACGATGCCGGACATTGGTTCTCCTGCGGTCGAGACTCTGAATTTTTTGATCTGGCCACTAGCTCTGTCATCTCACGATTTATAGCTTAGTTGCCGTGGTTCAATGGCCAACTGGAATACTTGATTCGAGGCCCGATCCATTGAGGGTTAACGGCGGATGTTTGCTTTCGGAAGTACATCCATTGACCTTGGGGTACCCGGCAAGCTGGCCTCGCCGGACCACAAGGCGCAGCTCAATTATTTGTGCTGGAGGTGATCGAGAGTGGCGGCAAGTGACAACGCTCTCATTGTGCCGTCCGATTCGAGTTTAACCAGGAGTTCCATGTCGTCGCTCAGGCCGAGAACGCTCCCTCTAATTGTGCTGCCGTCTTCAGACCGAATTGAGGCTGGCTCCTCGTGGCCTTCGAGGCGGCCAATGTACTGGCTATGCGCTGAAGAAAACCCATCGTCCTGCCAATCGTGAATCCAAGTCAGCATGTGGGCAGCGAACGATTCCAGCATTGCAGAACGGTCGAGATCGCCTCCTCCTTCTTCGAAGATGGCTGTCGTGTCGGCGTCTAATCCCGGCTCAATTTCGCCTGAAGTGCATTGCAGTTCGACGGCAACCCCAACCACCAGCCAATCGGGCACCTCTGATTCATCTTGCGTACTTGCTGCGAATTGTAGTTTACCGGCTTCTCCGCCATTGATCAGGAGTGTCGAAGGCCAGCGCAGCAACACCGTTGTGAGCGGTGGCATCAGTGCGCCAAGGCTGTCTGCGAGCGCAGTATAGGCCAGAGGAAAGATTTCCCGTGCTTTCTCTAGTGGGACATCAGGCTCAAGAATAAGCGCCATATCGGCACGCGTCGTCGAGCGCCCCCAAACGAGGTCCGCGGCACCAAGGTCGCCTGCGGCCGCGCGCTTGCAGGCAACTTCAAATGCGCTTTCCGTAGCGTTGACAGGGTGGCCCGTAATCAGCGGCGGAAAGCGAGGGTCTGGTAAGTGCATCGTGTTCAGTTCTTTATCGGATCGCTAAGATTGTCTGGCCCAGTGGCGAAATTCATCCAAGTTCAATATCGCCATCGACGACGTGATTGAGATCAGTGCCTTCGGCCGTGAGCACGACTTTTACTTTGAGCGATTTTCCGTCCACTTTTCCGCCGCGAACGATCTCTTCGATCTCTCGTTGGGAGGTGACGCCGACCTGCTTGAGGAACTTGCGTAGCGACATGTTAAAGCGTTCTTCGTTCATCTTCGTATCCTCGTCTCGTAGTGTTGCAAGGTATTGTCTACCAGTTTTGCGACCGTACGCCGTTATGCAACGCTCACTCAGTCGCCTTATCGGCAGGTTCGATTGACAGCTTATGCCGGTTTCCTTTGCGGATGACTACCAATTCCAATCGACCGGAGGCCAAGGCCGTGGCGCTGACGAAATCAGCTGGGGATTTTGTACGCCGCCCCGCGGCTTCGATGATTTCATCGCCAATCATTATTCCGGCGCGTTCCGCCGCTGATTTGGGGAAGACACCGGTGACGCGAGGCGCTAGCAATTTGA
>JAJFHK010000390.1 GCA_021775655.1 Filomicrobium sp.
CAATCTCACGGGGGTCGCTCAGTAGAGCGGCCCCTTTGTGATTCGTAGCCCCATAAACTTCTCCGGCCACCGATTGTACCAATCGGAACAGCACCATTGTACCACCTCGGTTAACCACTCCGGCTTTCGCACACGCCTCAGGCCCATCGGGCGTTGAGGCAACAGTCGCGCAATAAGCTAAGGAGACTGAAGCATGAGCAAATACCGAGACACACTTCCGCAAATGGAGCGCTTTTTCCTCACTGAAGGCGGCATGGAAACCGTAATGATCTTTCGCGAGGGCATCGAACTTGCCTCCTTCGCCGCGATCGATTTGATGCGCCGTCCCGATGGCGCCGACATCATTACCCGCTATTTCAAGCCTTACTTCGACATCGCCAAGTCCGCCGGTGCAGGATTTATTCTCGATACGCCGACATGGCGCGCCAGCCCGGACTGGACCGAAGCCATTGGCTTCGCAGATCGCGCGGCTCTCGCCGAGGCAAATAAACGTGGCACCGCATTGATTGCCGAACTGCGTGAAGCCAACGAAACCGCACATTCACCCATGCTGGTCGCGGCAACTATCGGCCCACGCGGCGATGGTTACGCACCAGACACCGCAATGAGCGCAGCACAGTCGGAAGCATACCACTCTTGGCAGGTAGACATATTTGCTGACACTCCTGCTGACTTCATATCGGCACTGACGATGACCACGGCCAATGAAGCCATCGGTATCGCCCGGGCCGCCAAGGCGCGCGGACTGCCGGTCGCAATCTCCTTCACCGTTGAAACCGACGCATCGCTACCAGACGGAACCAGCCTCGAATGCGCGATTAATAAAACTGATAATGAGACAGGCGGGGCGCCTGCCTACTACATGATCAACTGTGCGCATCCCACCCATTTTGCTTCCATACTGGGTAAAGCAAGTGGTGACTGGACCAAACGCATCCGCGGCGTACGGGCCAACGCCTCCAAACGCTCTCATGCCGAACTCGACTGCGCCTGCGATCTCGATGACGGCAATCCATCAGAACTGGGCTGCGAATTGGCGGACCTGCGCCGCAAACTGCCTCAACTCACCATTCTTGGTGGGTGCTGTGGTACGGACGACCGCCACATTGCCGAAATCGCAAAGGCGGTTAAGGGGATGCCGAAAGCCGCTTAACGCTCAAAAAGCAAAGTCGAGAGGCGCCGTTGCAGGTGCCTCTCGTTCGAAACCTTGCGCCAGTATCCGCCCTTCCTTTGCATCCGCCACGAGGGCAAGCCGCGTCAACGGATTGAGTACCGGCGGCACTAGCCAACTGGAAAGATCCGAGAAATCCGGTGCGAGGTTGCAGAGCCGCTCCGCCCTGCCCGTACTGTCTTGCCCACGCGCACTTCCCCGCCACCCGGTCGCCTGCCAGTGGTTGGCCGCAACACCCGGCCCTCGGTGAACTTCACTATGTTCCTCCGTCCGCTCAATCACCGCTGAATCTCGCGCACTTAACCCTGCCAACACATAGATGCATGGCGATGCAATTGGCGATTCGGTCAAAAGCTTGCTGGCCTCTTCGAAATCCCGAGCCACTTCGAAGACTTGCCGCAACAAATGCGCCGGTGTGGGATGTGGCCGCGACCAGACCCGTGCTTTATTCGCCGCCCAGTCAATCGCAAACAAACCGATCGGACGCCGCATCGGGGCCTGATTCAACGCCGCCGAAAAACGCCCCGGTGCCATTGCCTGCAAGACACCGGTGTACCCGGGCCACGTCAGCGCGGCGAACGGTCCAGCCCTACTTTGAACCTTGGCAGCGACGACATTTGCGCCGAGCCCCGGAGTGCGCCAATCCAAGACGCGCGCCATCCTGGCCGACGCTCCATCAGGCGATGGCGCCACCCGACAAGTGCAGCCCCACTCATAGTTGACTGACAGGTAATAGGCACCGGGTCGTCCTAGCAGCGCCGCAACGAGGTCTATCTCTTCAAGCTGGGCATTATTCCAGCGCACAAGCCACTTGCGCGACACCGCATCAAGGGCCCTGAGTGCGGCAGTCGGCATGCCCCGTGTCGCTGAATCGATCAGCCGGTGCGCCCGCCGTTCATGCGCTTCCAAGGTCTCAATCCCAATGAGACCGCTGATCTTGGTGACCGGAATTTCAGGCAAAGTGATATGCATCGCCGCAATATAGGCTCTGACCATTGACAAATCAGGGCCGCTCGGCCAGAAACCGGGCACCGCGTCGGGCAAAAGCTCTTCGCGCAAAATCCGCTGCCTGAGGCCAATAAGGGGCCGGGATCCAAAAATTCCGGATCAAGGTCCTTTTCGACTGCGGGAGACCGACAGTTGCATCATCAAGCCACGCTGGCGATGCAACGGGAAGTCACTCCAAGCCGATCCCTAAAGTCCGCATCCTTCCCTGTATCGGGAAATTCGCGAGATGCGGCGCCACAAGGCGCGAACAAACCCGTTGGCACTCGACTTCAAAATCGAGCGCTTGCGAACAAACGCAATTCGAACTGAAGGTCCCGATCAGCCATGTACGCTGTCATCAAAACGGGCGGTAAGCAATATCGTGTCGCCCAAAACGATCTCCTCACCATTGAACGCCTCGAAGGCGAAGCCGGCAACACAGTTGAGTTTGCCGAAGTCCTGATGGTGGGTGAAGGTGAAAACGTAAAAGTCGGCGCACCATTCGTCTCTGGCGCCAAGGTCACCGCAGAACTCGTCGATCAGGCGCGCGGCCCTAAAGTCATCGCCTTTAAGAAACGCCGCCGCAAGAATTCGCGCCGCAAGAAAGGCCACCGCCAGCATCTCAGCCTCGTGCGCATTACGGGCATTGCAGGCGCCTGAGCGCTGTCGTTCGTGGGCATCTGAAGGCGCAAGCAAAGATAGAATTTGAAGGACACGCGTTATGGCACAGAAAAAAGCAGGCGGCTCAACAAAGAACGGCCGCGACTCAGAATCCAAACGCCTTGGCGTCAAAAAGTATGGTGGTGAAGTCGTCATCCCCGGCAACATTATCGTCCGCCAGCGCGGCACGAAGTGGCACCCTGGCTCGAACGTCGGCATGGGCACCGACCACACGATCTTTGCCAAGGTCGAGGGTCAGGTTGAATTCCGCACCCGTCGCAACGGCCGCACCTATATCTCGGTGCATCCGAAATTGAACGAAGCCGCCGAGTAGCCGGGGAGCCAATTCCAAAGACCGCGCTCCGAGGCGACAAAAAGTGACTTCGGCTTGTTTCTAAGGCCGTCCGGGCTCGTTAGAGTGCGGGCGGCCTTCGACTTTGAAAGTCCTTGTTGCAATGACCAGGTTTGAGCGACGCCTCAATGAGCAGCTCCACACTAAAAACAAAGCGGTTATTGCTCCGCCGGCTAAGAAGCGAGGACGCACAACGTATCGCCAATATTGGCGGCGACTGGGACGTTGCCAGCATGACGGCACGCATGCCTTACCCTTATACGGCGGAAGCTGCACATCAATGGATCGACGCGTTCGATCCCGGCGAAGAAATCTATGGCGTTGAGCATCAAGGGGAGTTAATCGGCGTCACAGGATATACCCCTGCTCCCGGTGAGCCCGTTGCCGAAGTTGGCTACTGGCTCGGCAAAGACTACTGGGGTGAAGGATTCGCAACGGAAGCTGCCCAAGCCATCGTTGATCACTGCTTCCGACGCGAGGGCTTCAAGAAACTGACTTGCGGTCACTTTGCCGACAATCCGGCTTCTGCACGAGTCATCGAAAAGCTTGGATTCACACAAACTGGCAGCGGTGCCTGGTGGTGTGAAGCAAGACGTGTCGAAACATTGGCCATTCGGTATGAATTAGGACGCGAACCGAAATGGTTTGACCTCACAAGTGCACTTGTGAGGTGGAGCAGAAGATGACCCGGCCGATATTGCAAACATCTCGACTGAGCCTTCGAGATTTCCGGCCATCAGATGCCGCCGACGTACATCTTCATCTTTGTGATTGGGATGTCGTAAAGATGATCGCGCGGCCGCCATGGCCCTATACAATGGCCGATGCTGCAACGTTCGTACAAACAGCCAAAGGTCGTGCGATCGAATTTTCCAGCGAAGTTATAGGCGCCATCGGCATCGGCGAGTCCAAAAAGGGTGCATCAATCGGCTATTGGATCGGCAAAGCTTATTGGGGGCGCGGACTGGCAACTGAAGCCGCCCGCGCCGTAATACAGGACTACTTTGAATATCCGACTTCGGATCGGCTGTTCTCCGCATTCGTCGATGACAATGGTGCATCCTGGCGTGTTCAGGAAAAGCTCGGATTCGAAAAAATCGGAGAAGGTTCGGTCTTTGTCGTGTCCCGCGGACAAGACGCAAAAGATATCAGAACGCGGCTGACGCGCCATGCGTTCGAAAAGGCAAAATCATGAAGTTCCTCGATGAGGCGAAAATCTATGTGAAGTCCGGCAAGGGCGGCGATGGCGGTCTTTCCTTCCGCCGTGAAAAGTACGTTGAGTACGGTGGTCCTGATGGTGGCGATGGTGGGAAGGGTGGCGACGTCATCATCGAGTGCGTCGACAATCTCAACACGCTGATCGATTATCGCTACCAACAGCATTTCAAAGCCAAAACAGGCATCAACGGCATGGGCCGCAATCGTTCGGGTGCACACGGCGACGACTGCGTCATAAAGGTCCCTCCGGGCACGCAGGTTTTCGCCGAAGACAACGAAACTTTGCTCGCTGACCTCGTCAACGTTGGCGACAGAGCCCGCATAGCGAAGGGCGGCAACGGTGGCTTCGGCAACGCCCACTTCAAGAGCCCGACCAACCAAGCCCCACGACACTTCAATCCCGGTCAGCCAGCCGAAGAACTCACCATATGGTTGCGCTTGAAGCTAATCGCCGATGCAGGACTTGTCGGCTTGCCCAACGCTGGCAAGTCAACGTTCCTTGCCGCCGTATCAGCCGCCAAGCCCAAGATCGCCGACTATCCATTCACGACGCTGC
>JAJFHK010000040.1 GCA_021775655.1 Filomicrobium sp.
CCAGGCTCGTCATCAGCGCGAGCTTGTGGCCTGCATCGAATCCGCCGATGTCGAAGGTCGGATCGGCTTCTGCATAACCCATTTCCTGAGCTTCTTTCAAAACGTCAGCAAACGAGCGCCCGTCCTCTTCCATAACCGTCAGGATATAGTTGCAGGTGCCGTTGAGGATACCATAAACCCGCGAGACCTTATTGGGGATGAAGGCTTCGCGCATGGTTTTGATGGCCGGAATGCCCCCGGCAACGGCAGCCTCAAAATTGAGTGCAACGGAATTTTCTTCAGCAAGCCTTGCAAGGGCAACGCCGTGCTTTGCGAGTAATGCCTTGTTGGCGGTGACGACATGCTTGCCGGACCCAAGTGCCGCTTCAATAGACGCCTTGGCTGGCCCGTCTTCGCCGCCGATCAACTCGACGAAAACGTCGATATCGGGATCGGCTGCAAGTGCAACGGGATCATCAAACCAACGCATATCGTTGAGGGCGATGCCGCGATCCTTATCGCGCGATCGAGCGGAGACCGCCGTCACTTTCAGGGGACGAGGTAATACGGTGGCAAGGCGTTCGCGATGCGAATCTAAGAGCTGCAGGAGGCTGGCACCAACCGTGCCGAGCCCGGCAACGCCGAGTTTGAGAGCTTCACTCATTGCGGGGTGCAAATGTCCTCGTGCCGTGGGTTATCGAATTTCGTCAGGGATTGAAGTTCACCCATTGGTCCAGCGCCCTGCTTCAAAAAATGGCGCGTGATATTGCGAGCGCTGACGTGACAGCGATGCTTTAACGGCTCGCTTTCTGGTTCAACGGGATGACGTTATCAGCCGTCTTTTGATGTTCGGCAAAAAACTTCTTCAAGTTGCGTCCGGCCTGACGGATACGCTGCTCGTTTTCGACCAACGCAATACGCACGTAACCCTCCCCGTACTCGCCAAATCCGAGTCCTGCCGAGACGGCAACGTCAGCCTTCGCAATCAGCAGCTTGGAGAACTCGACTGAACCCATGTGCTGGAACTGCTCAGGGATTGGGGCCCAGCAGAACATTGTCGCTGGTGGCGGCGGTACATCCCACCCGGCACGCGCGAAACTCTCGACCATGCAATCGCGGCGGGCGCGATAAACGTCGCGAATTTCGTCGATGCAGTCCTGCGGACCATTGAGGGCCGCGCTTGCTGCCACCTGGATCGGAGTGAAGGCACCGTAGTCGAGGTATGATTTGACGCGGGCCAAGGCTCCGATCAAGCGTTCATTGCCGACGGCAAAGCCCATGCGCCAACCCGGCATGTTGTAGGTTTTGGACAGCGAGGTGAATTCAACGGCGATGTCGATGGCGCCGGGCACCTGAAGAATCGACGGCGGCGGGTTGTTCTCGAAGTAAACCTCTGCATATGCGATATCGGAGAGGATGATTAGATCGAGTTTTTTGGCGAGCGCGACAGCGTCTTTATAGAATTCCAGGCTGGCGACCATCGAGGTCGGGTTGGAGGGGAAATTCAGCACTACAGCTATCGGCTTGGGCACCGAGTGGCTCCAGGACCGCTCCAGCGTGCGCAGGAATTCCTCGCCGTTACCAGCCGGCAGGTGGCGGATCGCGCCACCTGAAATGATGAATCCGAATTCGTGGATAGGATACGTCGGGTTGGGTACAAGGATCACATCACCCGGTGCGGTAATGGCCTGCGCCATGTTGGCGAAGCCTTCCTTAGAACCGAGCGTGGCGATGACCTGCGTTTCAGGATCGAGCTTTACGTCAAAACGGCGTTCATAGTAGGCAGCCTGCGCTCGGCGCAGGCCGGGAATACCCTTGGAGGCCGAATAACGGTGCGTGCGCGGCTTTGCGACAGTTTCGATTAGCTTGTCGACAATATGCTGCGGTGTGGGCATGTCGGGATTGCCCATCCCGAGATCGATGATATCGGCGCCGTCTGCCCGGGCGGCCGCCTTGAGCCGGTTGACTTCAGCGAAAACGTAGGGCGGCAGGCGCTTGATGGAATGGAAATCCTCGATCACGGAGTTGTTCTCTCGTTACGGTGTCGGGCTGATCCGCGGGTCTGGGGTACGTGTCGTTCTCAAAGCCCCCAACGGATCAAGCGGATTAATGCGGCTGGCTCTATCCATAGGCGCCAATCAAGGCGCCTTTCGATACGTTAAATACGCCTTTCGCCGGGGCCTCGTCCAGCGCCGTTGCGCAAATCCTGCAAGCTAATGTGCGTTAGGGCGTCTTTTCTGGAACTTTGTATGTAATCGGGGTGATCTTGGCGGCCTGCTGCTTTTGATTTTCAGCAAGCTTGTTCATGTCCGCGAGCACCTTTTCCTGCTGCTTCTTGTTGAGAAGGGTTGCAGGTTGGCTGTGATCGATTGCGGGTAGCGCGGTCTGCGGGCTTGATACGCCGCAAGCAGTCATCGCCACTGTGGCCACAACAAGGGCAGCCGACACGGCAATTTTTCGCAAGATTTCACGCCAAAAGTCCGGCATTCGCTTGTTACGCTCCCGATGGCCCAGCCCGCCGTCTTCCGCTATTGTTCCCGCTCATCGTTCGAATGCGATAACGGACTAATGTTGCGTTGCCGCATGGGCTGTCAAAGAACTAAGATATTCGTGAATTCTCCGCAAGACTATTCGAATCGGTGCGGACCCACCAGCAGGGCAAATTCGAGCCAGCGAACCAAGGCAAAAGGCGACCATGATAGACGATAAAGACGGCAGCACATTCGATCTGGCCAGCTACCAAATTACCAATCCGGATCAGTTCGCGCAGAACATGCTTCGGTTTCTCGAAGGCGCCGGCAAAGTTATGACCGAATTCATGGACCGGGCCGACAATAAGCAGACACCATTTTCGACCGCCAGCGAGATCCAAGACGCGTCGAAAGCATTGAATGAATTGGTTGCCCACTGGATGACGCACGACCCGGCAAAACTTGCCGAGGGCCAGGCGCAATTGATGCGCGACTATGCCGAGATCTGGAATAATTCCCTTGTGTCGATGATGGGCGAATCGCCGAAGCCTGTTGTTGAACCAGACGCCAGCGACAATCGCTTCAAGGATCCTGACTGGACGACAAACCCCTACTTTAGTTTCTGGAAGCAGTCCTACCTCGTTACCTGCCGCTGGGCCGAAAATATGCTGGAGGCGACCGAGGGTCTCACCGAACGCGATCGACAGCGGGCCGAATACCATTTCCGGCAACTGTCCAGCGCGCTATCCCCGTCGAACTTTCCATTGACGAACCCGGAAGTCGTCCGGGAAACATTCAGGACGGATGCCCAGAACCTTGTAAACGGCGTCGTCAATCTGGCTGACGACATGAGAAAGTCAGGCGATCTCTTGAAGATCAGCCAGACCGATATCGATGCATTCGAAGTCGGGCGCAATCTTGCGACGACACCGGGCAAGGTGGTGTTCCAGAACGAAATCATGCAGCTCATCCAGTACGCGCCGGCGACCGAGAGCGTGTACAAGACGCCGCTGCTGATCGTCCCGCCATGGATCAACAAATTTTATATTCTCGACCTGACGCCGGCTAAAAGTTTCATCAAATACGTCGTCGACCAGGGCTTCACGGTGTTTGTTATATCGTGGGTCAACCCGGATGGGTCGCTCGCCGACACCAATTTCGACGACTATATGGTTCAGGGCGTCCTTGAAGCGGCAAAAGCGGTACAAAAGGAAACCGGAGTAAAGCGCATCAACGGGCTCGGCTACTGTGTCGGCGGCACGTTGTTGGCAACTACGCTTGCCTATCTTGCGAAGAAGGACGAACAGGTTTTTCGCTCGGTCACATTCCTGACGACGCAGGTCGACTTCAGCAAGGCTGGCGACCTCCTCTTGTTCATCGACGATGACCAGCTCGCCCACCTTGACGAGATGATGAACAAGCGTGGCTATCTCGACGGATCGCGCATGGCAAACGTATTCAACATGATGCGTCCGAAGGATCTCGTTTGGCCCTACATTGTCAACAACTACATGCTCGGAAAGAAACCGTTCCCATTCGATCTGCTATATTGGAATCAAGACTCGACACGGATGCCGGCGGCCAACCACCACTTCTATCTTTACGAATTCTACCACGAGAACAAGCTCGCCAAGGGCAAGCTCAAGATTGCCGGAGAGAAGGTGTGCCTCAGCGATATCAAGATCCCGGTATTCGACTTGGCCACCAAAGAAGACCACATCGCACCAGCGGAGTCGGTGTTTATCGGGGCGCAGATGCTTGGCGGACCTGTCGAACTTGTGGTTGCCGGGTCCGGGCACATCGCTGGAGTCGTAAATCCGCCCTCAAAGGTAAAATACCAATATTGGACGGCCTCAAAGGCATCTGCTGACTCGCTTGAAGAATGGATGTCAATGGCTCACGAATCACCTGGATCGTGGTGGCCCTACTGGATCGAGTGGTTAGAAAAGCAAGCGGGCAAGAAAGTCGAACCCCGTGAACCAGGTAAGGTTCTTGGCGCGATCGAGGACGCGCCTGGTTCATATGTTCGGGTGAGTAGCTAGCCTGCAATCTCTGCAGCTGCGCTGTGAGATGCGTCGATGGTGTAGCTGCCTGATCGGTGCCACGATTGACTGCCGATTGAGCAGAGTCCCAAAAAGTTGTGATCGTAGGAAGGCTCTTTGGCCACAGGCCGAAAGCAATTCTGCCGATCACTGGGAACTCACGGTAATCTGTTAACCTGAGGCAAACGTTAGCTGGTATTCAATCCGGCAAAGTTGCCACGTGAGGTCCAATGATTCGCCGCTCCAAATTCGATTTCTTCGGCTGCATCGCAATTGCAGTTGGAGCTGCAATGCTGTCACCGGGCACTGCTTTAGCGCAGGACGGCGAGTACGGCTCACATGGCGGTAGTGGGTTCAGCTTAGGCATAGGCGGCGTTGTCGGTGTCAAGCCGAAGTATGAGGGCTCGGACGAATACGAGGCATTCGGTTTTCCAATCGTTTTTCCGAAATTCGGTGGAGATGGATTGGGCGGCCGCATCAGCGTTCGCGGTGCGGATGACGTGCGGCTGAGAGCTTTCGACGCCGGGGGATTTGAGATCGGTCCGCTAGCTGGATACGCATTTGGCCGCGATGAGGACGATGGCGATCTGTTGCGAGGACTTGGCGACGTTGACGAGGGTCTCGTCCTCGGCGCCTATCTGGCCTATTCCGCTGGACCGTTTTTGCTTGATGTCTCCTACCACCACATCGCAACTGGAGACGACAACGGCTATCTCATTCGATTTGGCGGCGGCTTGGAAAAGGAACTTCGGCGGGGATTCGTGGGAACACTGCGAGTTGGTGCGACCTTTGCAGATGATTCCTATCAAGATTCATATTTTGGTATTAGCCAAGCGCAGTCCCTCAACTCAAGAGCTGGGCTTACCCGCTACGATGCAGATGCTGGCATCAAGGACGTTCACTTAGAACTTGGTGCTGTCGTCGAACTTTCGGAGCGCTGGAAGGTGCGCGCGAGCGGAAAATATACGCGTCTTCTCGGCGACGCTGCGGATAGCCCGATCGTCGAGAGCGAAGATCAGTTCTCCGCGCTTATTGGCGCCAGCTACACGTTCGATATCTCTCGATAAACGCACGTACCGCATTGTTCACTTGTAACTGGATTGCCGTTTATCAGGCCGTTGCATCGTTGCGCGAACGGCCTTGACGCGGCTGCCTGGGAGAAGATTTCGTACGACGGCTTGCCGCGGGTTCCTTGTTGCGAGGCGGATTGGCGACCTCCTCATCGAAGGATCCATTTTCTTTCGCGAACAAGGCCTCTGCAGGGGATTCGGCTGGCTTCTTGTGTCGTTTCGTAGTCGATCGGTGCGTTGGTTCTTGCAGCCAATCTGCAAGGAAGTCCAGGAATACGCGCATCCGCGGCAGCATGTTCTTCGACTTGGGGAAGATTGCCCAGACGGCACTGTCGCCGGAGGTGTCAAATTCAGTTAGCACCGGGACGAGAAATCCGGCTTTGATATCGTCTTCGACGAGGGCTGCCGAGATACGTGCCAGCCCGTGCCCATCGATAGCGGCACGATGAATCAGTGCTATATCGTTCGAGCGAACGCGGCCACCGACGCGAACCGAGCGTTCGGCGGCTTTGCGCTGGAACGGCCAATGGCAGATTTCGCCGTGGACCAGACATGAGTGGCGCTCAAGGTCTTGTGGGTTGGCAGGAGTTCCATTCAGTTTGAGGTAACCGGGCGAAGCAACGATGATCATTGGATCATCGGCGAGCCGTTTTGCGATGAGCGAGCTATCAAGCAATACCCCTGTCTTGATAGTGATGTCGCAGCCCTCCTCGGCTGCGCCATTGCTTCGATCGCTGACTTCAGCGTGGACATCGATTTGCGGGTAGTCGGCCACAAAGGCACTGAGACCGGCGGCCAGATCGCGGTTTCCTATCTTTGCCGGCACGCTCATTCTTATCAGCCCGCGCGGCGTATTTCGACTGCAGTCGACGCTGGCCCTTGCCGTGTCGAATTCGATCAACATTCGCTGTGCGTGGTCAAGGAAGATACGGCCTTCCTCGGTGATATTGATTGAGCGCGTCGAACGCAAGAAAAGCCGGACGCCAAGCTCATCTTCAAGGGACTGAAGGCGCTTAGAGATTGTACCTGGTGTTAACGAGAACTCATTTCCAACCGCCGACAAATTCTGCACTGCTGCAACGCGATCGAAAATACGTAAATCTTGAATGTCCATACACGCAACCTGAACGTCTTCCGACAACGCGGCACTCCTCGGAATCGGCCCGTCGGCCGTGTCCGTCACTGCGCTGAGTGGAAGCTCCTCCCCAAAAGGCAACCGGCATGTGCTTCGCCGCCATTGGTCAGGCGGTCGACACAGTACCTAGCGAGCCTCACACCAAATCCCGTACGCCAAACTGCTGAATTCTCTATTGGGTTTTGCAGCACCGGCACGGGTACTCGAAACAGCCGTCCCCCGACGGCACCTCAAACTTATTCGCACACGGGCCGAGGTCAATTCGCGGCGTCAGCGCGTGTGGGAATTCGCGATGTGCTGTGGCCAAAACAGCGATGTCGCAAATTGGTTGGTTGCAAATCTATTCAGTTTGAGTCAGGGGCTGTGTACGTTTCGGGAACGCACTGGATCCCCGCGCCTCCCATGACTGACCACAGGCCCCTTGTTCAACGCTGCAAGAGCTTGTGTTGACGATCTTTAGGCGCGCCAAGCCATCGACGGCGAGACCGACGCCATCACCGTCGGGACGGTAGAAGACAATGAGACTAGTAGAAGCGGAGCAGGCGTTCGATATACTCTAACTCTTCAGGCGGGCGCTGGGCCTCGCCAAGACGACGGCGCAACTCGTTCAAGAGTTCGCGGGCGCGC
>JAJFHK010000391.1 GCA_021775655.1 Filomicrobium sp.
GCGCTTTCGCTGCTCATCTCTTTCCTCTCCTTCAAGGCGAGCGCCAGGCGGTTTTAGTTGCTCGGCTCTGCTGAGCACATCGCCAGGGAAGCAAACCGTCGATCCGGCTTGATGTTTGAGCAGCTTTACCGATGAGCAATCTTGTTAGCTCGCATGGTACTTTGGTGGCACGAGTCAATCGAGCAGCGCTAGTTCGACAAAGCTAACATTCGATCGATCGTGTCTATTCAGGTTGTTTCGTCGAGCATCAGAGCGTTGAGTTCAGCCGATGCCAGCCCCCCGGCCACCCCGCCGAACGTACCCTCATCGCGCACTTCCAATGCAGCACGCTGCATCGCCGCCAAGGCCGACCGGTACAGCGTCGATCCGAGTGAGATCCGTCTGACACCAAGGTCACGCAACTCCCCGAAACTACCCTCATTTCCTATGCCACAGAGAACGTTGATAGGCTTGGAGACTTCACCAAGCACCGACTTCACCTGATCCAAAGTCATCAACGCCGGAGCGTAGAGGAGATCCGCCCCGGCCTTTTCGTAAGCCTGAAGGCGGGCGATGATGTCGTCGAAGTCTTTCTCTCCAGCGAATAGTCCGTCGGCCCGCGCACACAAAACAAATTTTTGCGGAAGCTTTCTCGCACACTCCACCGCCGCCACTATTCTCTCCGTCGAAAGTGAAAGGTCGAATAACGGTTCCTCTGGATCGCCAGTCGTGTCTTCGATCGATCCGCCGCTTAGCCCGGCCTCTCCGGCCAACCGGATTGTCTCCGCGACGGTCTCCGGTGAATTCCCAAATCCATTCAGCAAGTCAGCTGAAACAGGAAGTTCGGTCGCTTCCACGATTGCTGCGGCATTGGCCAGAACCGCCTCCCGGCTCGCCGTGCCGTCCTTCAGACCCGCGCTCCAGGAATAACCAGCGCTGGTTGTTCCAATCGCAGGAAACCCGGCCTGCTCAAGTAGGCGAGCTGACCCCGCATCCCAGGCGTTTGGCATCACAAAGCAACCGGACTCATGCAGCTCTCGAAAACGCCGTCCTCGTTCTTCAAGGCTCAAGTCCATGTGGTGCCTTCATTTTTTTCAAAATATTGCAAATCTAGAAACCCATCCAAGCAAGGTTTCGCAATATACAAACCATGCGATTGGGTGGGACTCGAGCGCTAAATTGCCTGCTGAGCGAGGAAGAGTAACATCGCGGTCTAAACCTGACTTCACATGCAGGAGTGAAATCGTGAATCCTTCCGATATTTTGCGAGTGCCGCTGACCCTAATTGCAGCTTCAGCCTTCATCTCGGGCACTGTCCAAGCCGAGCCGCTAACCCGCAACGACATGGCTGCAATGTTCGACGCCGCCCAATCCGAAGGCCGGGTCGGCATGGCGAAGAAGACAAAGCTCGTAGACGTGCGTTCTGCGAAACCAGGCGAGGTCATCGTCACCACCATCCGCGGTGAAGGAGTCGAAACACGCAGCAAGCCGGCCAAAGTTGGTGACATGGTCGTACGCAATAGATGCCCTGAGACGGGCCACGAGGAAGTGCTGATTTCTAATGAGAAATTCGGCATTCGTTACGAAGGCCCCCTCGACACGACAGACGCTACTACTTGGAAGCCCTATCGCCCGCGCGGGGTCGAGATGCTTTTTTTTACGGTCGGAACGAGCGTGGGAGAATTCGACTTCGTCGCTCCCTGGGGCGAGAAGATGGTGGCCAAGTCAGGCGACGCAATCGTGCGCAATCCTGGCGATCTGTCGGATATTTATAGAATTGCAGCCGCAGCGTTTTCCTGTACGTACGAGGTCACACGCGCACCCAAAAAAGAGTAGATGGAACCGCTCGTCGTCTGAAGTGCTTTCTACGAGGGCATGTGCATCAGGCTTGCGCTATTCGAAAAATAATACGTCCCGACTCCAATCACTGTTTGTGCGCATGGCTACAGGGCGAACGGTCGGCTGCAGTCGCGTTCCATTCGTTTCTGTCGTCTGCCGGATCTGGTTGCGCCATGTTGCCTCTGCCTTCTGTGAAGGCAATGGAGGACTAGCCGCATAGTGAGTGTCATGCTGCTCCCGCCATGGGCGAATATTGGTCGCTCCTAATTTCTGACTGGGAGCGTTCAACTTATAGTTTACTTGTTGTACGGGTTGCGGTCGACGTGCAGCAGGAGAGCCAACATGGGCTGGGGGAGAAAGAGAATTCCTGCGTGCTGCATCGGCTCTATTCCAATTCTCATTGCTCCAGCCGTCATTCGCCCAATCGGATTTGCCGCCAGAGCCGTGAGTGGCGCTGGCAAGTCCCGCACCACCCATTTTCAACAGCGCTAGCTCGTGCTGAAGCCGCTCGATTTCGTTTCTATACAGTTTCGAGCAGTCAAGTCGCTTCGGCCGTTCGCCAAGCGGCATGATAATGCGCGCATAAACGCTGCCAGAATTAAAACTGCCGTAGATGTCCTGATTTCCGATACCACCGACATCTAGATATGCGCCATTGTTCGCCATGCTTGACTTACATGTCGTCCCGTCGGCGGCACGAATCTCATCATAGCCGTTTGGAACGGGCACATGCGGTAGCGTAAATCCATTTTGGACTGTGCGGTTTGTGTAGTAGTACCCGGGTTCCTGCGCATGCGATGCAGCGGTGAAACCGGATACAAAAGTTATCGTGCCAATCAGCCAACACGATGTGCGATAAATCTTCCACATACTTGGGTCCTCATACGGGTTGGCTCATTGGGAAAAGGAACGGCTTCGACGCATACGCGGACGCGACGCTGTTTTCTGCCTTCGAATGGGATGAGCACTAGAACGCTGCGCTTGCTCTTCGATGCAAGTACGATTTGGCCGGGTCGAATAAATGCCCGAACAGGCCGAAATGTTTCGTCGTAAACGCGAATTTGAATCGGCAGGCGGTGCGAATAAGGGTTGCCGGGGTACACGCGAACCGCGAACTGGTCCGAGAAACTCCGCAGCTTTCCCCGCATTGGCTCAAGCGATTGAGCATTCGACGCGCAAGCGCTTGCGGCCAACAAGAATACTGCACCAAGTATAGTCGTGAGTGTTTTCACGGCTGCCCCCCGCTACCCAGTAGCTTTATTCACATCGAACAAGCACTTCGGCTGCGTAAGCGCCTTGCGCGAAGACTCCACCAGTTTTCGCCGCTTCCAGATCCACTTCGAGATTGGTGATGCCTGTCGCAAGCGGTGTCGCAACAGAGCCCAAAGTTTCGCCCGCTGTTGTCGCGCCGCTGGCTGTGTAAAACGCCTGAAAAGAAACGTTGTCATCTCCACCCGCCGGCGCAATTGTGAACGCGGAGGGCGCTTCGGCAGATACAGAAAATGGACCGGTGTTTACGATCGCCACCGCACCGGAAACGCCAGCAGCTTCCCGCGAATCGAGCTTCGTGAAGTCAGTGCTCGTGGCAAGGACACCTGGTGTGACGACACTTAGGATACAGACGGAGGTGACAGCAGCGGCGAACGGCACATTCGTAGTTTGCGCATAAACAGCGCTAGGCTGCATGACGAACGCGACTGCCAATCCGCACACGATCGAGTTTGCGCGATTCATGGATAAATCCTACTTTTAATTAGCTTAGGTAAAATATAATTACGCACACGTACTAAGTTAGGTGTAAGTAAATCGTTCAAATTCGAACTGGCGGTAATAATTCCGGACAGGAACCAATTCAGCTAGCTTCCAATTCAGCTCTCAGTCGCACAGCTTCCGAGCCGGTATTCAGCGCCACGTCTGCCTTTCGAACCAATGCGCCTTTCGCAACCGGGCGCGTCACCTTCACGCCGTGCGCCAACCCGATCGGCAGGCAGTCGTTGGTCAGACTCAGCTTTGCGGGCGAAGCTTTTCCCCACACCGTATAGCCACCCTCGCCATCGAGCATCTCGCCAACCGCGAGATCGCGTTTGGCAACCGTCACGGCATCACCACGAAAAGCACGCGCTGATCCAGTTGGCTCACCGCGAAGCGCCGCACTCAAAACCGAGATTCCAAGCTCCAGGCCGATGAGGTGGAAAGGCTTGTACATTGCCGCATACTGGCCAGTGTCGTCCGTGTTCAACCCGTACTGCTTGAAGCACGCGGCCGCATACTCGTTCTGCGCTTTCAAAACGACGTAGACACCCCAGCGGAGGTCGCGAGGCACCTCGTTGCCGTCTCGGCCGAGCGAGGAAACCGTCTCGACATAACCATCTCCCGGTAAGACGCCACCAACAGCGCGTGGTCTTAGAATCTGTGCGAGGTCATCTGCGCCACAAGGCGGAAACGCCAGCCCTTCGTCGGGCACGCTCAAGTCGCACGCATTGGCAATCGCGCACATTTCGATGGCCGACTTTGTGCCGTCGAGAAATGAATTAAACATTTGCGGATTCATGCCCGCGGAATTGGCTTCTTCTGGTGTCATTCCATAATGCGGCCAGACGTTGTCCGGCGTCACCTGATGGAACGAAGGCAGGTACTTCGTTCCCTTGCCGGCGGCAGCCACCTTGAAC
>JAJFHK010000392.1 GCA_021775655.1 Filomicrobium sp.
AGCGGCACGAATTCCACTGGCTGGCGGATCATGTCCGTCGTCAGACCAACTTCAGGAAGAAGATCTTCGACGTCGATGTCGGATTTTTGTAAATGTGCCTGCAATGCATGCAGTACGCTTGCCCGTATTCTTGGGGCCGCGTTTGCCTGGCGGGTCAGCATTTAGGCCTCGGACTGCGATAGCAATTCAAATGGTTAAAACTGTTATATCATCGGCGGCGACCGCGTGCGCTCCCAAAATCAAGTTGAACGATCACAAAGCACAGTTCGGTAATTTCGGGAAAGCTACTCCGATGGCTGTAAATCGCACGGGTGGGATAGTGCGACGTTAGGGGCAGAGGGGAGATAAACCTGAAACAGCGAAACGGAACATAATGATAACGACTGACACCTCTTCTGCGTCTATACTTCACCTTCTCCACCGTGCGGGTCAATGCGCCGACGAACTCTTCGCGGCAAACATGGGTGGAAGCGCACTAACGCCGCGGCAATACGAAGTCCTCAAAGCCGTCAGCACAAGTGAAGAGCCTAGCCAGACTTTATTGGTCGAACTAACCGGCATTGACCGCTCGACGTTGGCTGACATTGTTCGCCGTCTGGTCGAGCGCGGGCTGCTGGCACGCAGCCGAACGCGCCGAGATGCGCGCATGTACGCGGTTAATTTGACCGACAACGGCAGGGCCGTACTCAAGTCTGCCGAGCCTACCGTCAAAGCAACGAATGAAAGGCTGCTTGCTGGTCTGACGACAAGTGAGCGCGAAGCAGTGATCAATGCGCTTTCGCGGATCATCGCGGCGGCAAGCTCTCAATAAAAGTCCATCTACGCAGTGCAAACTAGGTTGGGCGGTTCCTGGCAAATTGACGTTGCATGGGCGAACTCAGGGAGCAGTTGGGACCCGTAGGCTAGGTGGCAACGACCCTGCAGGTGCCCCTAGATCGAAATATCCCGGTGCGACAAGGCAGAAAAGTACTCACCGATTAGGGGATGCGCGCCGCAGAATGGCGTTTGTATCAGCCCAGTCCACTCCCTGTCCGTAGGTCTGCCTGTTCAAGCTGCCCAGCCGGGTTGCGATAAATGCGTCGGCAACTGCTGCAGGCGCATGCGACCTCAGGATGGTTCCGGCGGCCAGCACGGCCAAACCCTCGACCAGCGTGCGTGCACGTGCGTCCAGAAGACGTGGCTCATGCAAAATATTCTCGATACGTGCGAATGCTGCCTTTAGGTGGGGGTCGTCTCCTACAGCCTCGGAAAGGTCGTCCATGACGACGCCGGCAACGTCTGGTTCGCGTTGTAGAACCCGCAAGACATCAAGCGCCAGGATATTGCCTGACCCCTCCCAGATGGCGTTGACGGGTGCCTCGCGATAGAGCCGCGCCATCGACTGTTGCTCGATATACGCATTGCCGCCCATGCATTCCATCGCTTCGCTGATCAGGTGAGGCGCGATTTTGGTTGTCCAGTACTTGGTCACCGGGGTCATCAAACGCTGCCATGCGTAGGCATGTTCGTCTTCACGTCTGTCGAACGAACGGGCGAGGCGGAAGACCAGTGCGACCGCAGCTTCAACATCCAGGGCAATGTCCGACAGCACCTGGATCATCAATGGCTGTTCGATAAGTTTGCTTCCGAAAGCCGTGCGATGCTCGGTGTGGTGGATGGCAAGGGCGAGGGCCTGACGCATAAGGGCAGTAGATGAAATGGCGCAGTCGAGACGCGTCTGCGTCACCATCTCGATGATTGCCGCAATACCTTTGCCGGGCTGTCCAATTAGCCAGCCGTGGGCGCGCTGCAGCTCCACTTCAGCTGAGGCGTTCGACCGGTTGCCAAGCTTTGGCTTGAGCCGTTGCATGGCGATTTCATTGCAGGTGTCGTCTGGCAGAAGTCTGGGCACAAGGAAGCAGCCCGGACCCTCTTTGGTTTGTGCCAGCATTAAGAATGCATCCGACATCGGCGCAGACAAAAACCATTTGTGGCCGGTCAGCAGATACTCGGTTCCAGGTCCACCGGAGTTGCCGTCGGCAACTTCTGCGGATGTCATATTGGCGAGGACATCGCTGCCCCCCTGCTTTTCCGTCATCCCCATGCCGATTGTTACTGCACGTTTTGTCTCGACGGATTCGTGGCGGGCGTCATAGCTGCGCGTGACAACCTTTGGTAGCCAATTCTCGGCGAATTCGGACTGCAGCTGAAGGGTCGGCACGGAAGCGTGCGTCATCGATATCGGGCACAGGTGACCGGCTTCCATTTGGCAGGCGAGATAGAACCCGGCGGCACGGGCGACTTGCTGGTCAACCAACGGTTCATCGGCCTTATTCACCAGATTCAGCCAGGAAGCGCAGTTCAGCCCCTCAGCGCACGAAATTTCCATTAGCTCATGATATGCGGGGTGATAGTGGACGATGTCGGCGCGGCGCCCCTGGTGATCATGGGTCTCGAGGCGAGGTGTGTACTCATTGGCAAGGCGGGCACGCTCGGTTGCATCCGAACTACCGCAGACGAGACCAAAAGCGATGAGGCTGCGCGAGGCGTGACTGCCTCCTTCGCGCGTGACTGCGTCCTGAAGGGCGACATCGGACGTGAAAAGGTTGACGTCCTCAAACGGCGGCGGCTGATTTTTAACCACGTGAGTCGAAAACGGATTGGTCATAGGTCAGCGCACTTTCAGGTTGTTTGGCTTGCTTCGCTGAACCGCAGAGTTGTGCATAGGCGGGGCTCGACAAGCAGTTGGCCCTGCGCCGCGATTCGGAATAATACAGGCCACGATACGAGGGCTAAGCTGTGGCAAACTAAAACTGACCCTTGTTACCGGTTGCAGCGGAGGAGTAGTCTGCCTATTAGAACAGCTTTAATGGGCAAGACCACAAAAGCGATACATCCAAAATTCCGACATCGCCATCTGCTCTCATGTGAGGGGCTGACGGCGCCGGATATCAGTTTTCTCCTCGACCTTGCCGATAAGGCTGCCGACCAGAACCGGCAAATTGAGAAAAAGCGCAATATTCTCGCCGGTCGGACCGTCATTAACCTCTTCTTCGAAGCGTCTACTCGCACGCAAGCTTCTTTCGAACTCGCTGGAAAGCGGCTCGGCGCCGACGTGATGAACATGCTGGTGGCGAGTTCTTCGGTACAGAAGGGCGAGACGCTGATCGATACCGCTGTAACGCTGAACGCTATGCGCCCCGATATTATCGTCGTGCGCCATCATGCAGCTGGAGCAGTGGAGCTTCTATCGCAAAAGGTCGACTGCTCGGTCGTCAACGCCGGCGACGGGGCCCACCAGCATCCAACACAAGCACTTCTTGACGCACTTACTATCCGCCGTGCGAAGGGACGCATTGCCGGCCTTACGGTGGCCATCTGCGGCGATATCCTGCACTCGCGCGTGGCGCGCTCGAACATCTCGCTGCTTAACGCCATGTCGGCACGCGTGCGTATCATCGCCCCATCGACGCTGCTACCGTCGAATCCGGACCGCCTTGGTGCGGAAGTCTACACCGACATGTGGCAGGGGCTGGCAGATGCTGATGTGGTCATGATGCTGCGTCTGCAGCACGAACGCATGGACGGTGTCTACGTGCCGTCGTCACGCGAATACTTCCACTTCTTTGGCCTTGATCATGAGAAGCTGGCGCGCGCCAAGCCAGATGCATTGATCATGCACCCGGGCCCCATGAACCGCGGCGTCGAAATTGCCTCGACGGTCGCTGATCATTCGCGAAGCGTCATCCGCGATCAGGTTGAAATGGGGGTCGCTGTTCGAATGGCAGTGCTTGAAGCCCTGTCGCAGAACCTGCCGCAGGCCTAATTGATG
>JAJFHK010000393.1 GCA_021775655.1 Filomicrobium sp.
CCCGACTCCGGTCAAGCTCGTCATCACGGCCGCCGACGCCGAACGCCGTATCGTGCACGAATTCAACGCTGAGCCTGCCGCCCTGGAATATGCCAGTGCAATAGGTCTAATTCCCGAAGACCTCGGCCCTTTCAGCTTCGCTTCTCACCCGCTCGTTGTGAAGGTTGGCAGTGACTACTACTGCCGCTCCATCCGCAATATGAACCCAGACGGCAGCCTGTCTTTCTTTTGCGCTATCGATGTCGGCCTGGTTCTGACGGTTGCCCGACCGACAGATCTCGCCGAAGCGACCGAAGCCACCTTACGAGAAGTCGACAAAATCCTTTCTGGAACGCAGATGATCCTTGGATTTGACTGCATCCTTCGCCGGCTTGACGCCGAAAACCGCCAGATGGGCAGCCGCATTGAGCAGATTTACCAACGCCACAAGGTCGTGGGTTTCCACACCTATGGCGAGCAGTACAACGCCATGCACCTCAACCAGACGCTAACCGGGATCGCGTTCGGCGCTGCATGAAGGCAGTGCCTGATCGGCAAGTCGCGAAGAGTGAACATTTGAATCTAATGTACGACACTTCTCCCCAAGATCTCAGCCGCCAGCTCGAGAAACTAAACAAGATCAATGCCGCCTTGATCGAGCGGGTTGAGCGCTCAGTCGAACAGCAGGGAAATGCATACTCACTCTTCAATGCTGCGATTGGACTAGAGAATCAGGTTCGCCAACGCACTGATGAACTCCAGGAAGCTCTCGACCGGTTAGAACGTTCCAATGACGCGCTCGTCGCTGCCCGTGACGAAGCCGAGCGGGCCAACGAAGCCAAGACGCGATTCTTCACGGCAGTTGGCCATGACGTTTTGCAGCCTCTCCATGCAGCGCGCCTAACACTTTCTGCTCTTGGCGAGAGCAACGAAATTACTGAGCACCGAAATCTTGCAAACCAGATCGACCATGCTCTGTCATCCGTCGAAGAATTACTGCGCACGATGCTCGACATCACCAAGATCGAAACCGGTGTCACGCAACCTGCGCCCCGGCCTCTCAATCTGACTGGCCTGTTTGAATCGCTGCATGTCAACTTTGCACCGTTGGTCGCAGAGAAAGGCTTAGACTTCGCGATCGAGACCAACGGCCTCAATGTCGTCTCGGACCCAGCAATGCTGCGCCGCATATTACAAAACCTGCTGTCGAACGCAGTAAGATTTACCACGACCGGCCACATTGCACTCCGAGCCGAGTGCCAAGAAGGAGATGTCCGTATCTCCGTTGCCGATACGGGGCCCGGGATTGCCGAAGCCGATCGCGAGAGGATATTTGAGGAGTTCCAATGCGGTTCGGACGAACGGTCGGCCCGGTCCGGCGGATTTGGATTGGGTCTTTTCATCGTCAAGCGAATGGCTTACGCGCTCGGTCATACAATTCACGTGCAAACAACTCCAGGCGCTGGCTCGACGTTCAGTGTGGTCGTGCCGTTTGCGCCAGCTTCAACTGTCAGTGCATCGAATTCGGCTTCTCCATCGATGTCGACCGACAACCAGTACGGCTTTGCCGGTATCGACGTTCTGGTCATTGAGAATGATCACAACGTTATCGCGGCCACGAAGACCTTGCTTGAGCAATGGAATTGTCAGGCTTTCCCGGCAACGGATCTCGACCAGATCGAGTCCTACATTGAAAGCGGCGGCCGCGCGCCTTCCATCATTCTGGCCGATTTCCATCTTGACGACGACGCTTGCGGCCTGACCGGCGTCGCCCGTCTGCGCGAAGCGTTCAAAACTGACATCCCGGCAATCGTTATCACCGCCGATCACGGACCGGTCTCCGGCGCTGCAGTCAAAGCCGCCGGCTGCGAGCTCCTATGCAAGCCAATTCGGCCCGCCGAGTTGCGCGCACTAATGCGTCACTCGTTGAGTTGATTGTCTTGGCCGCCCCGCGGCGTCCTGACCTCGGACCACACGTGAACAGAACGATTGAAGACGGCCTACATAAAGCGTGTATTTAGATGTTCGGCTTTTCGACAGGCAGAACTACCTTCGACACCTCGATCACCGCCTGCGTCCGCGATGCCACCCCGAGTTTGCGTAGGACTTCTGAAACGTGCGCCTTAACCGTCGTCTCCCCGACGCTCAACTCATGAGCAATCTGCTTGTTGAGCAGCCCTTGCTTGAGCATGTCGAGAACCCGCAGCTGCTGTGGCGTCAATTGCCTGAGCTTGGATAGAATCCCGGCATTCTCGTCGCCTGCCGAATCAGGCGGCGCATAGCCTGCAGGAAGGCAAACTTCACCGTTCATGACACCCTGTATGGCGGCAGCCAACTCAGGTTTGCGAACAGCCTTTGAGATGTATCCGGAGGCTCCACAGGTCATCGCGCGATGAATAGTCTCTGCTTCGTCAATTGCCGATACTATAACGACCGGAAGCTTGGGATAGCGCGCACGAATTTCCAGAAGGCCATCAAATCCACGCGTTCCCGGCATGTTCAAGTCCAGCAGGACGAGATCGAAACTGCCGCCATTGTCGATCGCCTCACATGCCGACGACAGCGAATCTGCCTCCGAGATTTCGGCCATCGGAAATGCGGTGTGAATCGCCAATTTCATCGCATCTAGAAACAGTGGGTGATCGTCAACGACAAGAAAACTTTCTGGCATCGTGCAGGTATCCGGGTCATTCGCGGCCTGGGCAGCGTCTGACATGATTGTAGCCTCCTAATCCGTTTCGGCAAGAGAACCTGGAAGTTCGCTTGCGGAAGCTCCGCTGGTCGGCGGTTAGCTTGTTCCAAGGAGCGACGAAAATGCGTGACCACGACAGCTCTGAATTATCACCGACGAGGTCTAAAACGCTGGTCAAGCAAGAAGGGATAAGCGGTCTGAAACCGCTTATCCCAGCATCTTGCATCAAGACTGACATTAGCAGCCGGAGTTCTGCTTACTTCGAAGCAACCGACTTCGGAAGCTTGAAGGTCCAAACCATTCCGCCCTGGTTTAGCTTGGCAACGGTCTTGGCCACTTCACCGCCCCACAGCGGAACAGCTCCGCCCCAGCCGGATACGATGGTGATCATCTGCTCGCCGTTTTCTTCCCAGGTAACTGGCGAACCGACAATTCCAGAACCAGTGTTGAACTTCCAGAGTTCGTCACCCGTCTTTGCGTCGAGCACCTTGAGGTAACCTTCCGGCGTACCAGTGATCACGAGACCACCAGCGGTCGTCAGAACGCCACCCCAGAGCGGAGCCTTGTTCTTCATCGACCAGACGATTTTGCCTGTTGCCGGATCGATAGCCTTGAGAGCACCGATGTGATCGTCGAAGATCGGCTTGATGGTGAATCCAGCACCGAGATATGCAGCACCAGCCTTGTAGGTCACCGGCTCGTTCCAGATGTCCATGCCCCATTCATTGGCAGGTACGTAGAACAGCTTGGTGTCAGGCGAGTAGGCCATCGGCATCCAGTTCTTGCCGCCGAGGAAGCTTGGAACAGCAAAGATGGACGAACCCTTCTTGCCGTCTTTCGATTTGGTCGGATCGCCAGGACGGTTGGCCGGATCGTAGATCGGACGACCGTTCTTATCGAGGCCCTTTGCCCAAGTGATCTTTTCGACGAAGGGAACGCCGCGGATGAATTTTCCGTTCTCACGATTGAGGACGTAGAAATAGCCGTTACGGTCAGCAGTGGCAGCTGCTTTCGTCCCGTCGAGGTCGAACGAAACGACTTCGTTGACGCCGTCATAGTCCCAACCATCGTTCGGTGTTGTCTGGAAGCCCCAGTTAATTTCGCCGTTTTCCGGGTTTATCGCAACACGTGCGGTCGACCATTTGTTGTCGCCAGGCCGCATATGACTGTTCCAAGGAGCCGGATTACCGGTTCCAATGAAGATCTGCTTGGTATCGTGATCGTAGCTACCGCCAAGCCAGGTGGCAGCACCACCGGTCTTCCACAGATCGCCCGGCCAGCTTTCATTCTTTTTGCCGGTCATCGTGGATTCTTTGCCATTGAGCGTACCCATATGGCCTTCGACCGTCGGACGCGACCACACGAGCTCACCGGTGTCGGCATTGCGCGCATCCACGCGGCCAACGATACCAAATTCGCCACCGGACACACCCGTCACGAGCAGCGGACCATGCGCCGTTGAAGGCACAATCAGCGGAGCAGCTGTGTAGGAGTAGCCCTTCTTATAGTCGTCAATCTTGCTCTTCCAGACAACCTTGCCGGTTTTCGCGTCAAGCGAAACGAGTTGAGCGTCGAGCGTACCGAAGATTACGTTGCCACCAAAAAGCGCAGCACCGCGGTTGATCACGTCGCAGCAAGGTAGAATGCCTTCAGGTAGTCGGGCGTCGTACTGCCAGAGTTCTTCACCGGTTTTGGTGTCGATCGCCCACATGCGGCTGTAGGAGCCAGTAATGTACATGACTCCGTCTTTGACGAGTGGCTGCGTTTCCTGGCCACGCATCTTTTCGCCGCCAAGCGACATGGTCCAAACAGGAACCATCTTCGCCACATTGTCCTTGTTGATCTTGTTTAGCGGGCTGTAGCGCTGGAGTTGCGTGCCAAGACCGTTTGTAACAACGTCATCGGTCGTTTTTGCGTCGTTAACGATGTCGTCAATGGAGACATCTGCAAGCGACGGCTGCGAAATCGCTACCGACAGCGCCAACGCGCTGGCGGTAAGAAGCCACTTCCTCATTTTTGGCGTTCCCCTTAGTTGTGTTTGGTTACCGAATTTCACGTAATTCATCGCGTCTGGAATCGCATTCCAGACGTGGTTCTACGCTGCAAAACAGCTTGGCCCCGGAGGACCCACGGTGATCATAAAGTGGTGGGAGCAGACGCTCTTGAATGCGCGGCCCGTTACGTTACGTCACCGGCTCTGCTTTCTTCAAAACAGGCCTGCGCTAACGTAGCGCAGGTCCCCAAGCGCTCTAATTGCCAAATAGTACATGACTTGTGGGAAGGCATTGCATGCAAGACGAACGCTAAAACGCATGCTTGATTTTCGCCAATTGATTACCCAATGCGCTACTAATTAGCCTGATCGACTCGTGGCCAAAGGTTGGCTTCAAGATTTGGGTACAGGTGCATGACGGAGCGCTCGAATTCATAGCGCGCAAGAGCGATCTTGTCGGTCCACGACGGTAATGGTTCACCCATCGCCTCGCTCATATCGAGGCCACGGTCAAAAGCGCCACGGATGCGCTCTTCGATCAACTTCAGCCAATCACTTGTCTGACGTAGCGCTCTCGGTGCTTTTTCCATGGGCCCATGTCCAGGCACGAGACTAGCAAATGAAATCTCGTCCAATGTCTTGAGCGATTTTTGCCATACAGAAAGATCGGCATGAGGTGTCGTAGGGGCTCGATCTAGGAATGCGAGATCTCCGGCAATCAAGAGTCCGCTGCGCTCGTCAAAGATCGCAAGGTCGCTGTCCGTATGCCCGCCGAGCACAAGAGTGCGCAAGCGTCGCTCACCGATGTCTTCATAACCCGCCTCAACGACTCGCCCCGGCAAAACGACCTCGGTACCGCGCATCCAGTCACCGGCCAGGTAGTACATCGCCGAAGCGAAATCGTCGCCCGATTGATTCAATCCATCGATCACACCTTGTGGCGCGGCAAGGGCCCTTGCTCCGAACGGCTGGCACCCAAAGACATGGTCAGGGTGGAAGTGAGTGACAAACGCCCTGACGACCGGCTTTCCGGTCAATTCCCTAGCAACTTCAGCAAGTTGCACACCATATCGGCGCGACGGACCGGTATCGATAACAACCGCACCTTCGCGCGTATCGAGGATCGTGATGTTTGCAATCGCCCCACCGTTTTCACGCGTAATCGCTTCGTCGACACCTAGCAGCATCCATGCTCCGGGTGCGATCTCGATTGGCTTCAGCGTGTAACGTAACGGTGCAGCTTCAAGCGCGAACATCGGCAGAAGAGCCAGGCCGCCAGCGACGCCCGCGGTCTTCAAGAAAGCCCGTCGATCAGCCCAATCCACGTCGCGTTTCTGCACGCTATCGAACTCGGAAGCCAAGGGTCGTCTACTCAGCACGGTTGGGAGCATTGAGGCTGCTTTCGCGCCATGTCATATCGATTTTGGAGGAAAAAAGGTTCCCGCCGATATCGCGCCCATCGACTCCGATCAGCTTCTCACCGAGTGGCATCCGTACCATCATCGTTAGCGTCGGATCTTCACTGACTGGCTCACGCATCTCGATTGTCGCCAGCACCTTGCCGCCTGTTGACCGCACTCTTAACTGCTCGATATAGAATGCCGGAATGTTATCCCGGGTAAGCCCGGTATCCATCGGATGCTTGATCGTCATGCGCACCCGCGACATGCCATCTGGCTGCCGCCATGCACGTCCACGCGTATTACCGACGGTCAGTGACCAGTCCGATTTATTGCGCGCCATCGCAGGAGACGAGCAACCACCACCAGCAGCTTCGAGAAACTCCCCTCCGACATGCCACACACCGTCACCTGTCAGCACGGCCGCCCGAACCGGAGTCGCCTGTTCAACTTTCAATCGGAACGATACGTAAGGCGCGGCTTCATGCGGCGTCAGTGTCAAAGCGTGCTGCACCGGATTGAGATCGGCGAAAACAACGATCTTGCGGACATCCTGTAATTGTCGGGCATCGACCGTTATTGGAACTTGCGCCTGATTCTCGACGACACTTGGAACGCTGACCTTGACGCGGCTGTCAAATTTGTATCGAGCCAACCCGAAAAACTGCCCGCGCATTTCCTCCCACATCGGCGAATTAAGCGGATCGACAGGCTCAGCAGCCTGGACCACCGCAGCAGATAGGAAAAACCCCAAAACGAGCGTTGCTAAAGTCAGGAGGTTGGAGCGTCCGATCATTTGAATCACCGCTTTGCGTAGTCTTTCTTCTGTTAAGCGAAACATATCATATTCTGAATGTGGCCGCACATGCCGATTCTGTGAATACGCCGATAAGCTCTGGCTTTCACGCCGCCACTGACACAGTCCTGTTCACAACGAGGCTGTATTCAGCGCCGCAGATTCGGCGGCAATGGGTCGTATCCCGGCCTTTCGAAGTCCTTGTTTACAATCCGCTTGGGAGCTTGATAGGTGACGCCATATCGCGCGAAAATTTTCTCCATCTCACCATCACTCTGCAATTCGCGGAGGATGCGGCCGATCGCATAGCTCAGATCGCGGCTGTCTTCGTGTACAGCTGTGCCGACGTTCCACTTCGACCGTAGCGTTTCAGGAAATTCAGGCTCGGAAAACTGAAGGTCTAGATGCCGATCTTGAAGCGCAAACTCGATCTGCGCACGCCTGCCCATGAGCCCCGAACTGCCACCTTCAAGGAAGTTTTCCGCAGCACTCGCGAATTTGACGAATGGACTGACGTTGTTTCGCAGTTTGCCATCCTGTGCGAACGCCAGAAAGTAATGCGTGGAGGTTGCAAATTGGCAGGCAACTTTGTGCTGCTTGCCGTCCTGGAATGCATCCAGTGACGCATCCTGACCGAGCACGTCCGGCTTCAATGCCAATACGACATGCTCGTGATAGTAGGCGTTCGAGATAGCAGCCAGGTTGTTGCGCGCGATGAATTCCTTATCCATCGGAACGTGCAACATTACATCGCCCTTGACGCCACCCGTCCTCGGCCCCTGCCAGATGTTCGAACGAATGTCGTCATCAGCAGCTTCACCGGCTGCGCGTGCGATAATATCCGACTTGACTCCAAGCTTCTTCGCGATAGCACGTCCGATATCTGCATCGATCCCGACGACCTCGCCTTTGTCGTTAACCCAGGAGAATGGCTCTGCCTCGGTATAAACGTTTACCCGTAGCGTGCCGTGTTCGCGCACGTCGTCAAGCGGGCGCGCACTCGCGGGCAAAATAGACATGACGCCCAAACACAAATACGCGGCGGGCAGGAGCCCCCGGCCGCAGCATGCAAGTCTATCCGTGATAAACGAGGCGATCATTCTTCGTACTTGGATTCAACGTATTCCCGAATCGCCCACATCGCTTCTTGGCTCATCAGTCCGTCGAACGCCGGCATGCGTGTGATGCCGTTAACCGTGGCACCATTGCGAATGCGCTCGATGAACCATTCGTCGCCTTCGTCACCCTTCTCCAGGTATCGCAGATCAGGCGACAGACCGCCGGAAATGACTTGCAATCCGTGGCAACGAGCACAGTTCTGCGCATAGGCCGATGTGCCAATCTCCAGAGCCTTGGCATTCCCCCTGTAGGGGTTCGTCGTCCGCCACTCCTCCCCAACAAGCTCAAGACCTGTTGTATCAACGGCCTGTGGAGTTACATCACCATGCGCGTTAACCAGACTGGTGCTTGACGCCACTGCGATCGACACCGCTAACACCGCGGCCAGGCCACGCAAAAAGTTCATTAATGCGACTCCAATGAAGTGCGTTTCTCGTTTCCCATAACTTTATAGGCTGCATGCCGGAGCCGCGAACACTGCCAAATAGTGCAAATGGCCTCGACCACCTCGGCGGTCCAAGCCCGCATCATGCACCTTCGTACAAATGCAAAGTTTGCCGGCGGTGCCCTAGGGTTGTCTCCAAACAACGCGTGCGTGGCATCGGCTGAACGACCGAGAAAACAGCATGCCTTCAAGGAGCCGGCGCCTTTGAGGATGACCCAACGAACACGAACGGTTCGCTTCGTAGCGGCGATCGCAGCGACAGCAATTGTTGGCAGCTTTGCGCTGACCCGAGCAGCGATTGCGAATGAAATTTACGTTTCAAACGAGAAGGACGACACGGTTTCGGTCATCGACGTCGGCAAACTTGAGGTCGTTCGCACGTTCGCAGTCGGCATGCGCCCCCGTGGAATCACATTTTCTCCCGACCAGAAATACTTCTTCGTCTGCGCAAGCGATAGTGATGCCATTCAAGTTTTCGACGCAGCAACCGACAAGTGGCTTTACGATCTGCCTTCAGGCGAGGACCCAGAACAGTTCGCCATTTCCCCTGATGGCAAGCGCCTTTACGTCGCCAACGAAGACAATGCGGTCACAACAATTGTCGACCTCGAAACTCGTCGCGTCGTTAAGCAGGTTGACGTCGGCGTCGAACCTGAAGGCATCGCGATTTCTCCTGACAACAAGGTTGCAGTGACGACGTCTGAGACCACAAACATGGCCCACCTCATCGATACCACGACGTTTGAAGTTACCGATAATATCCTTGTCGATCAGCGTCCCCGCCACGCCGAGTTCACGTCCGACGGTGCCAAGCTTTGGGTCTCATCTGAGATCGGCGGCACGGTTTCAATCATCGACATGGGTAAACGCAAAGTTGAAGAAAAGTTGACCTTCCAAATCCCAGGATTGACCGACGATGTAATACAGCCTGTCGGGATGAAAATGACGCGCGATGACAAAACGGCATTCGTAGCATTGGGCCCGGCCAATCGCGTCGCAGTCATCGACATCGCTAAAAAGAAAGTGATGAAATATCTACTCGTCGGCCAGCGTGTGTGGCACTTGGCGTTTTCTGCCGACGAGAAATTGCTCTTCACAACAAACGGCGTTTCAAATGACGTCACGGTGATTGATACGACGACACTACGACCGGTGAAATCGATGACTGTCGGACGCTATCCCTGGGGTGTGGCACTGAAGCGGACAAACTAAGGAATCGAGCCGATGTGCCTACTTCTACGAGTACGCAGCACTTACCATCTGGCCGCCGCCGTCCTGGTTCTGCTATCCCAACCAGCAGTCGCCGAAAGCGATTACCTGGATCCCGCGACTGGATATCGGCTTTCGCACTATCGCGCCGTCGTTCCCGATACCGTTCCAGGCGGTAAGCGCGTGACCACCGAAGAAGCCGAACAGCTCTTCAAGAGCGGCAACGTGGCGTTCATCGACGTTATGCCGTCCACCGGGGCCAGCTTCGATCCGAAGACCGGCGAATGGCGGCTGACAAAGAAGCATGTGCACATTCCAGGATCGAAATGGCTGCCCGGCGTTGGTGGCGGCAATCCCGGCGTAGCGCTTGTAACCTACTTCGCAGAAAATCTTGGGGCGATCACTGCAGGCGACAAAACAAGCGCCATCTTGATCTACTGCCAGTCCGATTGCTGGATGGCGTGGAACGCGGTCAAACGTGCTGCAAGTTTCGGGTACACGAACATCTATTGGTATCCCGACGGAGTGAACGGCTGGACCGATTGGGACAATCCCACCGCTCCGGCTGAACCGGTTCCCGTCACAGTTGGAGCGCCGTCCCAATGAGCTACCTAAACCGCCGTTTCGCACAAACGACTTTCTGCGCACCTGTTATTCTTGCGATGCTGTTCCTCAGCTTCGGGCTTTCCATCTCCATAGATCCGGTCACGGCTGCGAGTGAAGCGGCCCTCCCGACGGGTACAAAAAGCATCTACCTCGTTGATGCCGACGGCAAGGAACACGCGATTGGCAGCGTGACATTTGGCTCGAAGAGTCCGGTTGCATCGATTGACGTCGTCATTGATGAGTCCAGTTTCGTCGAGAAATTCCTGTCGATGCGCCCATTCCGTTGTATCGATGGACGCAAGCAAACGATCTGTTACCTGCCCTACCCCTATGACCTCAGGGATGTCGTCACTGCGGGCGATCTGAGCGACCTCGAATACCGACTCTTATTCTTGCACAAGGGGCCGACCGAGTATGGAATCGACGCCTGGAACGGCCTCTATTACAAATTGGACGTAGCCGCTGACGGAAGCCTCAATGGAGCGTTGTATGAAGCTGATTTCAACGTTTTGGCCGCGCCGCCCGAAGAGGCTTTCGCGCGGCCGCTGCAGCCACACGACCTGACGCCCTCAGAAGAAGGTCGTCATAGATTTCCGCAGCTTTCGATCCGCTGAATTCCATCCGCGCTGACTGTTAGTTTTCAAGTTGTTGGAGGTCTCGGCCGGTGTTGCTGGTCAACATTATCGCCCGAGTGAGCTGGTGGTTGTTTATTGGTTCGGCAACCACCGGCAGAATATTTGGAGATGCTCCGCCAAAGTTTTGCTCCTGCGGGTTTCAGAAACGGCTGGCACCATGGGCTTCGCCGGTTGGCCGCTGATCGTCCATCCGCAACATATTCCGCAATTGTCCCTCAGCGTCGATTTGTGCGGGGGGCATGACGGCAGCTTAG
>JAJFHK010000394.1 GCA_021775655.1 Filomicrobium sp.
CCGAGTTCTAGCTGAACACGGCAATAAAGTTCGTCTCCTTGTCAACGATAGAGAGGCAGAAAACTCCGCACGCGCTAGTCTTGGCGAATCCGCCGAACTCGTTCCGGCCAAGTACGGCGACATCTGGCTGCGCGATACTGGCCCGATCTTCGCAACACGTCCGGAAGGCCCGGTCGCGTTGCGCTTTGCAACCAACAGCTGGGGTGGCAAATTCAATCTCCCAGACGACGCCACCGTCGGCGACGACATCGCCCGCCTTAGCGGGACTCCTGCGCTGAAGTTCGCGTTCGTCTTAGAAGGAGGCGCTATCGATCATGATGGCTGCGGTACAGTCATGACCACGCGCCAAACATTGCTCAATGCGAATCGCAATGGCTGGGACAAGGAAGAGGCAGAAATTGCGTTGCGTGAAGCTTTGGGCGCGCGCAGAATTATCTGGATCGACGAAGGCCTGAAAAACGACCACACGGACGGCCATATTGACAACATCGCCCGGTTTGTGGGTGAAGCAAAAGTCGTCTGTCAGTCACCGGCTGGTTCCGACGATCCCAACGCCGAAACGCTAGACGCCATCGCCAAAACGTTGAGCGCGCAAACCGATTCCGATGATCGCCCACTGGAAGTTGTCCGCATTCCGGGCACCGGCCGTTATGTCAATCGGGCCGGAGAGGTCTCACCTGCCTCGCACATGAATTTCTTGATCGCCAACGGCGTCGTTGTCGTGCCTGTCTACGGCACACCGACGCAAGACGCCGCCTTGAGAGCATTTGAAGACGTCTTCCCCGATCGCAGGGTCGTCGGCATTTCTTCGAGGGGTTTGCTGGGATTCGGCGAAGCGGGCGGTGGATCATTCCATTGCATCACGCAGCAGGAACCGTGCCAATGACCAATCGCATTCTGACTGTTGCCGCAATCCAAACGAGCTACGGTCACGAACTAAAGACCAACATCGAAAAAACCGAAAGTTATGTTCGTGAGGCGGCCGGAAACGGCGCGCAGGTGATTTTGCCGTCTGAGCTGTTTCAGGGGATCTATTTCTGCTCACGCCAGGATCCGAAATGGTTTGCCGAGGCCCACCCCGTCGACAATCACCCTTGCATAACTTCGCTCGCCCCGCTGGCGAAGGAACTCGGCATTGTCATCCCGATCTCATTCTTCGAAAAGGACGGGCCGCGGTATTACAATTCGGTTGCTATCGCCGATGCGGATGGCTCGATCCTCGGAGTTTACCGCAAGAGCCACATTCCCGACGGCCCCGGCTACATGGAGAAGTATTACTTTCGCCCAGGCGATACTGGCTTCAAGACCTGGGACACCGCGCACGGCAAAATCGGAGTCGGCATTTGCTGGGATCAATGGTTTCCCGAATGCGCGCGTGCCATGGCGCTGCAGGGAGCCGAGGTACTTTTCTATCCGACGGCCATCGGCTCAGAACCCTATGACGAGAGCCTCGACACCTCGAAGCTGTGGCGCCGCGCCATGCAAGGTCACGCGGTTGCGAATGCCATGCCGATCGTCGCTGCAAATCGCATCGGGCAAGAGAACAACGACGGCCTCGAACAGCGCTTCTATGGAAATTCGTTTATCGCTGACCAAACAGGCGAATTGTCTGAAGCTTTTGGAGCAAACGACGAAGGTATTCTCGTCCACACCTTCGACCTGACTCAAATTGAATCCTATCGTGCCGACTGGGGCTTCTTCCGCGATCGTCGACCTGAAATATACGGGTAGGGATGCGACCTGACTGCCGCGACTACGAACGACTAATAAATATTGGCGGAGTTTTCCTCCCAGCCCAGTTTTCTGCGGTGCATGTATGGCGCCGCGATCAGCGGAAACGGACCCACTATCCCCAACGAACCGTTAACAGTTTCCAACGCCATTGAATTGTATACATAACGATTAAAAAATGTGTCTGAGCGAGTATGGCCAAACAAAATTTAGTAAGTCATTAGCGGTTGGCGGCAGATGAAAAAGGGCAAAGTAGTCTACTTGAAGCCAACTTGGCTTGCGGGCGTGCACAGCCACGGTCCTTATAGCGAGACCGTTCCCGTGGCCTGGAAGTCCATTCTGGAATGGCTCGAAAGCGGCGATCACTACGAAATGCCAGACCGCGGATTCGGGTTGACGTATGACGATCCCCGTACGGTAGCTGCTGACTCATTGCGATATGTAGCCGGGGTCGAAGTAACCGCGGCGTGGCGTCCGCAGGAGGGCAGCCCGGTGTCGAGGGTCCAGTTCAAGGGCGGCTCTTATACGATCGTGCAGCACAACGGACCCTATTCCGAAGTCGGCGAAATCATTTCGAATTACAGGGACAAGTGGGTTCCAAGACTTGGGCTTTGCCTGGACGGAAGACGGCCACTTCTCGCGATCTACCACAGCGATATCCGCATTGTGGAACCAGAAGATCAAGTCGCAGACATCTGCTTACCCGTGAGGACCGTCGCTGGCGAGTGAGCCATCGACATCTTAAGACCCGACCGGTCTCATCAACCGATCGGGTTCGAAATGCGTCGGAACCTATTTCTTGGCATCGTCGTCCATTTTTTCGGTCTCTGCATCTTTCAGGCAGTCAGTCGCGTCAGCCGTCATGGTAGGCACAGCCTCACCGACTGCTTTCGTCGCTTCTGTTCCTGTAGCCTTTTTGTCGGCCATGTCTTTGTCGGCGCAACCGCCCTTCATCTTGGGAACTGCGTCCCCAACGTTCGACGTCGGAGCTTGGCCAGGCTTAACATCTTCAGCGAAGGCAGCCCCGGCAATCGGCAGGAGTGCGGCAAGCGCTAATACGCGGATCGTGTACATTGTGTCCTCCATTTCCAATCTATCGTTGTTGTGAACCTGGAGGGACAACTTGGATTCCGGCTGAAAGTTGCCTGTAGCGTTGCAATTTCTTGGGTGTGAGATTTTGTCACTGCCTGCCGTCGCTCAAATTTTGGATGCACGGAGCGGTCCACGACAGCTCAAGCAGAAACAAATGAGACCACCACATCGATCAACACAGCACACTAACCATTAGACCGCTGGATGAGTTTCCGGGTCCGATCATGCTCGACGAATTGACAGCTCGAACGAATACGGCAGCAGAATTCGACTTGGTGAGCGACTTGCTTACCGCTTCCTATCCTGTCCTGATGCCCGCTACAGCAAGCGGCGTTCCCCGCTCCCCCAAAGTCGAACCGCATGCAATCCTCCTCCCAATGCTCAACACACTTAAAAGCTGGGCGCACGTCATACGGCGCGACGTCACTGCACTTTACCTCGCCGGCCGCGATGCGCGCACACCCTGGATAGCGAAGGCCGTCGCGGTGCTCGTCGTTGGCTACGCGCTGAGCCCCATCGATCTCATCCCTGACTTTATTCCGGTCATCGGCTACCTCGACGATCTTATAATCGTGCCGCTAGGTATCCTGCTTGCCATACACCTGATCCCCACAGCGCTGATGGTTGAATTCCGCCGGTCAGCAGAGGCCCAAGGCAATCTCCCAGCAAGCCGCGCGGCAGCCGCAATCGTCATCTCGCTATGGGTCGTCGCAGTCATTGCCTGCGCCGCGTGGGTTCTTCCTTGGTTCCAACATTGAAGCTCGATCAGGCGATTTACGTCGTGGCATCGCCTGTGCGAATATCCCGGCGTTTCTGGATGCGTAACGATGCGGGTCTCCTTTCGACCTGATGGTCCTAACGAAATGTTGGCGCTACCAATCCGCAACAAGAAAGAAAAGGACTCAGCCGGTGGCAACTGACGATCTCATCTATGAAATCCGTGAAGGCATCGGTCACGTGGTCTTTAACCGGCCGGCAGCGCGTAACGCCTTTACCCTGGAGATGTACCGGGAACTGGCCGACATCTGCGCGGACGTTCCTACCGACGGTTCGGTAAGCGCTATTATTATGACCGGGGCGGGGGAGAAGGCATTCGGGTCCGGAACTGACATGACCCAGTTCCGCGGATTCTCCAAGTCGGAAGATGCCTGGGAATACGAAGACAAAATGGATAAGGTGCTCTCCAAGATCGAAGGGTGCCAAGTCCCTACCATCGCTGCAATTAACGGGGCCTGCACGGGAGGCGGGGCCGCGATTGCCGCCTGCTGCGACATCCGCTTGTCGACGCCGAACTTGAAGTTCGGATTTCCGATTGCACGTACGCTTGGCAACTGTTTATCGGTAAACAATCTGCGCCGCCTCTCAGATCTCCTGGGAAAGGGGCGTGTCCGTGAAATCATGCTGACGGCGCGGCTGATCGAGGCTGACGAAGCCTTGGAAATCGCTCTCGTATCAGAGATCGCTGAAACGACCGATATATTGCAAATTCGCGCGGGCAAGATCGCAGAGCGGATTGCAGCAAACGCGCCTCTGACGCTTCGCGCAACAAAGGAAGGCCTGCGCCGTCTCGGCGATGCTTCAAGCCGTATCGATGACCGCGACTTAATCGAGATGTGTTACATGAGCGAAGACTTCAAGGAAGGCATGGAAGCCTTCCTCGCTAAGCGCAAACCCGCGTGGAAGGGGCGCTAAATCCCATCTACTGAGATTCAGCCATCAAGCCACGCAGCGCCGACAATTGGCCCGCCTGCACCTTGTTGGACCAGCACTGCGAATGCGTCGGTATCGCGCCGATTGATTGCAGCACTGTCGAGGCGAAATGTTTCGGCCTTGCCGGTCCACATGCCGACGGGGGAGAGGTCTCGCACGACGTTGTAATAGGTAAGTTGGCGTCCGCGATTTTCCCCGCGCTTGATCTTCACGCCACCGGTCTTCTTGACGACCGCCAGCCAAACCGTGCATCGCGATTTCGACGCTCCATCCAAGGACTGACCAACCTCGATCAACATTGTCTTGTCTTCGGTACGCAGCGTCACGGGAACACTGATCGGAGATAACCGGTCCATCGCAATGATGGCTTTGTCAATCAGCCGCTGGCGGGAACCGACCTCATGGGTACGCCCGTTGACGACGACCTGCGGAGTATAAACATTTCCGTCGCCGCGAGCGTGGGCATACGTGCGCTGCCGTTCGGAAAACTGCGGCGATGCGAATGTGTCCTTCCAGCCAAGATAATCCCAATAGTCGACGGGCATCGACAACGCCAGAACGTCTGGCCTGTCGATATACGTTTTCAGAAGCGCGTCGGCCGGTGGGCATGACGAGCACCCCTGGCTGGTGAAGAGTTCGACAACCGCTTTGATCTTGGGGCCTTCAGCGCGGACCTCGTGAGTGTTGGCGGCAAGCATCATGGAAACGCTGGCGGCGGCGGCAACGAACCCGGGGACCAAAGTGGTGTAAATCCTGATCATCAAGCTCTCGGTACCTTTCTTGCCCTCTCAGGAGGTGGCGGCGTAGTCCGCAATATCCAGAATGTCGCCTTCAATAGGAAGTCACGAACGGGTTATGGCGTAAACTCCGGGTTGAGGCGTGCCGAATACAGCGCATAAAAACACATCGGGCCACTCCGAGAGTGGCCCGATGCAAGGAGGAACTCGTTGCCCGAGCCCAAAGAATCAGGCTGCAACGGCGAGATTGCGCAGCACGTTGTTCAAAATTCCGCCGTTGCGCACATACTCGATCTCGTCGAGCGTATCGATCCGGCAGATCAGTGGAATTTCGCCTTTGCGACCGTCCGCAAAGGTCACTTCCGCCACCGTTTCCTGCCGCGGCTTGATGCCCGCCAGCCCGCGGATTGTTATTTGTTCGGTTCCTGTGAGCCCAGCCGATTCCGCGCTTATTCCTTCCGCGAAGACGAATGGTACGACGCCCATACCAACAAGATTGGAACGGTGAATGCGTTCGTAGGACTGTGCGATCACGGCGCGAACACCAAGCAGCTTCGTTCCCTTCGCAGCCCAATCGCGCGATGAACCGTTGCCGTATTCTACGCCGGCTATGACGACCAGAGGAACGTCGTCCGCCTGATAACGCATTGCGGCGTCGTAAATCGACATCTCCTCGCCAGACGGCTGGTGGATCGTATAGCCTCCTTCTTTGACGTTCCCGCTCGTATCCCGAACCATCTGGTTCTTGATGCGGATATTGCCGAACGTGCCACGCATCATGACTTCGTGATTGCCGCGCCGCGTTCCGTACTGATTGAAGTCGGCGGGCCGGATTTGATGCTCCAAAAGGTATTCACCCGCAGGGCTTTCCTTCTTGATGGAGCCTGCCGGCGAGATGTGGTCGGTCGTGATTTTGTCGCCGAACACGGCAAGAATTCGTGCGTCGACGATGTCTTCGACGGGCTTCGGCGTCATATCCATTCCGGCGAAGTACGGCGGGTTTTGCACATACGTGCTGTCGTTGTCCCACCCATAGGTCAGGCCAGTTGACGTCTTAATGCCCTGCCAGTGTTCGTCGCCCTTGAAGACATCCGAATATTTCTCTTCGAACATTGCCCGGGTGACGTTTTTCACGATGAAATCCTGGATCTCATGCGTCGAAGGCCAGATGTCCTTGAGGTAGACGGGATTGCCGTCAGTGCCTGTGCCAAGTGGCTCGCTCGTGAGATCTTTCTGCACGGTGCCCGCCAATGCATAGGCGACGACGAGCGGCGGTGAAGCAAGATAGTTGGCCTGCACATCGGGACTGACGCGCCCCTCGAAGTTTCGGTTCCCGGACAGAACTGCTGCTGCAACGATGCCGTTTTCGTTGATCGCTTTTGAGATCGGCGGGAGCAGCGGGCCGGAGTTTCCGATGCAGGTCGTGCAGCCGAATCCGACGAGGTTGAAACCGAGCTTGTCGAGGAAGGGTTGTAGCCCAGCCTTGTCAAGGTATGCGGCAACAACCTGACTCCCAGGCGCCAGCGAAGTTTTCACCCAGGGCTTGACCGACAGCCCCTTCTCAACGG
>JAJFHK010000395.1 GCA_021775655.1 Filomicrobium sp.
AAGCAATGATCAACTGACCAGGAAACAAAGCTTCTCTGGATTGAAAACTAAAAAGCGCCAACTGCAATGTGCGGTTGGCGTTTTTGTTTGATCAAGATGTGACTGGCTTAGTGATCGACGTCGCGAAGAAGCCAATGAAGAAATTCAATCGCAGACAGAGCAAAAAGATTGAATAGCGCTAGTGCAGCGAAGCCCTTTGAGACGGAATCGGTTGCTTCAGCGCTCAACCCTATCCTGCTGCCCCAATACGCAACGCCGATGGCTGCTGCGACCGCCAGCATCGCCAAGACACAATAAACGTAAGTCACGAACCGGCGCTGATATCCAGCGGGCTGACTGGCATTCGTTATTTTGTCCGCTCGTCCCATAAACCAATTCTCAAACCGCAATCCCGCACGCTCATCATAAACCAACCTGGGCGCACAAAGAAAGTGTGTGTCATTTCATTGTTTCTTCGCTGCATTCACGAGTTCCGAGAATTTCCCATCGAGAACGGCTGAGTTATCGGGAAATCCCGAGGCTATCCACCACTTCTCGAATTGATCAAGGGTTCGACCGACCAACGGTCCTGGCGGGACGCCACGCGATATGACGTCTGCACCCTTGAAGGGCATCACGCTTGGCTGCCATCTGTCAGGTAGCTCAAAAGCATCACGGAATGCGGCATCGTTCAGATCCGCCCCGCTGCGCGTCCAAGCCATCAGGCACGATGACCGGTAGTCGCACGCACCTAGTCGATAAAGTGCTATCCGTTGGCCTTTTTCAGTCCCAAATTGAATATCGAGCCCACCGTCAGCAGTGCGCACCAACTGTTGACGCTCGACATTTGACAACCGAATCTTCGTAGCCAGTTCACGCGCCTCTTCGACCCCGGGAGCTGCAAGTGCTGCCAATCTGGTGATGGCGCTAGGGGGCACACCTTGCTGGGATTCAAGGGTGACGAACGTCTCGAACCGATCAAGATTAGACGGCTGCCCGGTTGCAATCTCGTCGATACCTGTGGCGAGCATCTCGTGAAGTGCTTCGCGCACACGAGGTGCCATCAAAAGCTTCAGAAATTCACTGCGGATTCGTTCGGCAGACAGACGCCTCAGACCTTCGCGCTCATCAATACAAGCCCGAAGCCCTTCGGCATCGATTTCGCCGCTTCCAAAGGCTGCAAAGAACCGAAAGAACCGAAGGATCCTTAAATAGTCTTCCTGGATGCGGAGGCGTGCAGAGCCAATGAATCTCACTTTCCGATCGCGTAGATCGCCAAGTCCCACAAGAGGGTCGTAAACCTTGCCTTGCCTGTCGCAATAGAGTGCGTTCATTGTGAAGTCTCGCCGGGCTGCATCTTCAGCCCAGTCTTCGGTGTAGGCAACGGTAGCGTGCCGGCCGTGCGTTTCGACGTCACGTCGCAGCGTGGTGACTTCATAGGGAACGTGATTGCTCACAACTGTGACAGTGCCGTGTGCAAGCCCAGTCGCATGCACGCTGAGTCCAGCCTCCCGACAAAGCCCCATTACTACTTCAGGCAGCGCCGGAGTCGCGATATCGACATCGGCCACATCGATGCCCATCAGCGCGTTTCGAACGGCGCCGCCGACAGCCCTTGCCGCGTATCCACCCTGTTCGATTGCGTCGAAAACTGCCTGGCAGCCCGCGGTCTTCAGCCAGGGTGCAGCCGAAAGGTTGCCGGTCGCAACACAACCCGCTCCGGCGTCCTGAGGTAGCATTTTGTCTTCAGCCATCGCTAGGATGCGGCTTCTTTTCAACTTTACCAGGGACAATCTTGCCGTCTCGGAATTCCGGAGGCCGGTATGCTTCTCCCGGGGATCCGCCCTCCAGCGTTCCAAATATAAGAATAACGCTCAGTGCCAAGCCGACGCCGGCTAGAAACAGCCAGATCAAAGGCGCATCGTCCAGCACGCTCTGCTTCGCACTCTTTCCGCCAACTGTGAGATAGACGTAGGCCACGTAGAGTAATGTTGGCAGCAGTAGTAGAAGTAAGTTCTCTATAACAACGCGGATCATTCGTAATTTAGCCTTCGATGCAGATTCCGGATGATTCCGGCCGTCGCACCCCAAATATAGCGTTCGCCGTACGGTATGGCATAGAAATAGCGATCCTTCCCCTGCCAGTTACGACTGTGAGTTAGATGATTGGCCTCCTCCAGCAGGAATTCGAGCGGCACTTCGAAGACATCCTCAACCTCTTCAGGATTGGACTTGAGATCGAAGCCAGGCCTAATCAGTGCAACAACAGGGGTCACCGCAAACCCGGTCCGCGTCCTATACAAGTCGAGATATCCCACCGGTTCGACGAATTCGCCGCTAAGACCGATTTCTTCTTTCGACTCTCGAAGCGCTGTTTCAATGACCGTCTCACCCTCATCCAATTTGCCGCCGGGAAACGCGATTTGACCAGCATGCGATGACAAGTGCGGGGTCCGCAATGTGAGGATGACACTCGGTATTTCGCGAGCGACAACTCCGATAAGCACGGCGGCCGGCTTCAGAGGCGGCAGTGGCACGACCTCGTTCCAGCCCAGATTGAGATCGTCATCGCTCGGCCCAGGCGACTCCAG
>JAJFHK010000396.1 GCA_021775655.1 Filomicrobium sp.
TATCTTCACACGTCTTCCGACGATCCCGAAAACCCAGTTCTGCGCGCGGTCGCCACTGACGGACACCGTCTTGCACAAATCGATCTTGCCCTGCCCGACGGCGCCGACGGTATGCCCGGCGTCATCATTCCGCGCAAGACGGTCCACGAAGTTCACCGGCTGCTTGAAGTCTCAGGCGGCTCAGTCACCGTCGGCGTATCGGAAGCAAAAGTGCGTTTTGAAATCGGCACTGTGACACTGACCTCCAAACTGATAGACGGCACTTTCCCTGACTATGCTCGCGTTATCCCAAAGGGAAACGACAAGGAGCTCAAGGTTTCGAACGCCGAGTTTATGAGCGCAGTCGACCGCGTATCGACGATCGCGTCCGAGCGCGGCCGCGCTGTGAAGCTTGCCGTAGCCACCAACAAGCTGGTGCTCTCGGTCAACAATCCTGAAGGCGGCAGCGCCACTGAGGAACTTGGCGTCGAATACGGTTCCGATGAATTGGAGATCGGCTTCAACGCCCGCTATCTTCTCGACATCGCGGGGCAACTTGAAGGCGAAGAGGCTCGATTCCTTTTGTCCGATCCTGGCTCGCCGGCAATGGTGCGCGACTCCTCTGGCGACGGCGCGCTTTATGTCGTCATGCCAATGCGCGTTTAACCAGCTGGCAGGCCTTTGACAGCGCCCGAACAGGTTGACCAACACGATCCGGCCACGGCAACTACCGGTGTATCGCGTCTCTGGATCGAACGCCTCTCGCTGACTGCGTTCCGAAATTACGCTTCGGCGGTTATTACGCCCGGCGATAACAGCGTCGTCCTAGTTGGCCCGAATGGCGCCGGTAAAACCAACCTTCTCGAAGCCGTCTCGTTGCTTGTTCCCGGCCAGGGCTTGCGCCGAGCATCTTACGTGGACGTTGCTAGGATTGGCGGAGACGGCGCCTGGGCAGTAGCTACTCGCGTCAACACGCGCCACGGTCTCGTTGATATCGGCACTGGCCAGCAAGCCCCGCAGCCAGGCGCACGGATGTCCACCGGCCGCATTGTGCGCATTGACGGAGAACACCAGGGTGGCTCCGGCATTCTGGCCGACTACCTCGAAGCAGTCTGGCTCACTCCAGCTATGGACGGGCTTTTTACCGGGCCCGCCGCTGAACGACGCCGTTTCCTTGACCGGCTCGTTTTGTGCTTCGATCCCGGATTTCGAAAACTCGCCAGCCGCTTTGAGCGCGCGACCCAAGGCCGCAACCGCCTGCTCTCCGATGGTGTCCGTGAGCCGGCCCAATTGCGTGCCGTCGAACTTGTCATGGCCGAAGCCGGCGCCGCGGTGGCGGCTGCACGCACCACAACAATCTCTAGGCTCACTGCCGTTATCGACGCCCGTAAAGAACGAGCATCAGACTCGCCATTTCCCTGGAGCGTCGTTCGCATCGAGGGCACGCTCGAAAATGAGCTGACCGAAGGAATCGCCGCCGTCGATGTCGAGGATGCCTATGCGGGCCGCCTTGCTGCAATGCGCGAACGCGACCGCGCCGCAGGACGCACCCTCGAAGGACCTCACCGCTCCGACCTCATAGTCGAGCACGGCCCAAAGCAGATGCCGGCACGGCTTTCGTCCACTGGAGAGCAGAAAGCGCTCCTCATCGGCCTCGTCCTTGCCGAAGCCGAATTGATTGCCGAACGCCACGAAGGGGCAGGCCCGCTCCTGCTTCTCGACGAGATCACAGCCCACTTGGATGAGCATCGCCGCGCCGCGCTGTTTGAGGAAATTCTGCGCTTGAATGGCCAGGCTTGGATGACTGGAACTGACCGCGAAGCGTTCTCGGCACTTGCTGAAAAGGCCACCTTTTTCGAGGTCTCAGACGCCAACCTTTGCCCCCTTTCCTGAAATTGCCACGGCCTGCCTTCTGGGGGGCTTCAAAATGCCGCTGCACGATCCGGCTAACTTAATGAAAAAACGAGTGTTTTTCCTGTTGATCCAGAGCGATGATTTTGCCGATTTTTCACACCTTTAACGGCCCCTTGTGCTAAATTCAATGTCACAAATCCGACAACGAAGAGGTTCTCAGCTCTATGAGCGACAGTCCTGCCGAAAATATGCCCGCCCCCGCCGAGTACGGCGAAGATTCGATCAAGATGCTCAAGGGGTTGGAAGCGGTGCGCAAGCGCCCGGGTATGTACATCGGCGACACTGACGACGGCTCGGGCCTGCACCACATGATATACGAGGTCGTCGACAACGCCGTCGACGAAGTTCTCGCCGGTCACGCCACGAGTTGCCACGTTGTCTTGAACCCGGACGGCTCTGTCACTGTGTCCGATGATGGCCGCGGCATTCCCGTTGGCATCAAAGATGATGACGACAACGATCCAAAGCGGTCGGCTGCAGAAATCGTCTTCACCGAGCTACACGCCGGCGGCAAATTCGACCAGAATTCCTACAAGGTTTCCGGCGGCTTGCACGGCGTTGGCGTTTCGGTGGTCAACGCGCTCTCCTCCTGGCTCAAGTGCCGCGTCTGGCGTCACGATCAGGAGCACGTCGTCGAATTCCGCGACGGTGTTACTGTCGATCCGCTGAAAGTCGTCGGCCCGGCCGACGGTCGCCGCGGCACCGAGGTAACCTTCCTGCCATCGACGGAGACGTTTACGCAGGTCGAATTTGACTTCAGCACGCTGGAACACCGCTTACGCGAATTGGCTTTCTTGAATTCCGGCGCCAAGATCATCCTTGAGGACAAGCGACACGCCGACTCCAAGACCGTCGAGCTTTGCTATGACGGCGGCATCTCAGCCTTCGTCCAATACCTCGACCGCAACAAGACGGCCCTACTCGACCAACCCATCTCAACCATTACCGATCGCGACGGCATCACCGTCGAAGTCGCATTGTGGTGGAACGAGAGCTACCACGAGAACGTGCTCTGCTTCACCAATAACATTCCCCAGCGCGACGGCGGCACCCACCTGGCAGGTTTCCGCGGAGCCCTCACCCGCGTCATCAACCGCTACGCGGAACAAAGCGGCATCGCCAAGAAGGAAAAGGTCTCCTAGACTGGTGACGATGCCCGCGAGGGTTTGACATGCGTCCTCTCCGTCAAGGTGCCCGACCCGAAGTTTTCCAGCCAGACGAAAGACAAGCTTGTTTCCTCCGAAGTCAGTCCCGTCGTCGAGAATTCGGTCGGCGAGTCGCTTTCGACCTGGTTCGAGGAGCACCCCAAGGAAGCCAAGAACATTGTCGGCAAGATTGCCGAAGCCGCCGCCGCCCGCGAGGCCGCCCGCAAGGCGCGCGAGCTGACTCGGCGCAAAGGTGCGCTGGATATGGCCAACCTCCCCGGCAAGCTTGCTGAGTGCAAGGACCGCAACGCCGCCAATACCGAACTCTTCATCGTCGAGGGCGACTCCGCTGGCGGCTCCGCCAAGCAGGCGCGCGACCGCGACTTCCAGGCCGTTCTTCCGATCCGAGGTAAGATCCTCAACGTCGAGCGCGCCCGCTTCGACCGCATGCTCTCCAGCCAAGAAATCGGCACGCTCATCACCGCGCTCGGCACCGGCATCGGCCGCGACGACTTCAACCTTGAAAAGCTGCGCTACCACAAGATCATCATCATGACGGACGCCGACGTCGACGGCGCCCACATCCGCACGCTGCTGTTGACGTTCTTCTATCGCCAGATGCCCGAATTGATCGAGAACGGCCACCTCTACATCGCCCAGCCGCCGCTCTACAAGGTCACGCGCGGCAAGTCCGAAACCTACCTCAAGGACGACAAGGGCCTCGAAGATTACCTCACCGACACAGGATTGGAGGACAGCGTCCTGCTGGACGGCTCCGGCCAGGAGCGCGGCGGCGAAGACCTGCGCGCCGTCGTCAAGGATGCCCGACGCACAATTGCCCTCGTAGATGACCTGCACCACCGCTACGCCCGCTTCATCGTCGAACAGGCCGTCATTGCCGGCGCCTTCGACCGCGAGCTGCTGAACGACGAAACCCGCGCCGGCGACGTCGCAGGCGAAGTCGCCACCCGCCTCGATACGCTGGCCGATGAAACCGAAAAAGGCTGGGTCGGCACGTTCGGCGCCGACGGCTTCCTGTTCAAGCGCGAGGTGCGCGGCGTTACCGAGGTGCACGCCCTCGACATGGCGCTGCTCGGCTCGATTGACGCGCGCCGCCTGCACGAACGCTTCGGCGAATTGAACGAAGTCTATAAGGGCGTCGCCAAGCTGCGCCGCAAAAGCGATACGCTCGAAATCTACGGCCCCCGCGATCTGACCGACGCTGTCTTTACCGGCGGCCGCAAGGGCATCTCCATGCAGCGCTACAAAGGCCTCGGCGAAATGAATGCCGACCAGCTCGCTGAAACGACCCTCGATCGCGACACCCGCACGCTATTGCAGGTCAAGGTCGGCGAACTCGATGAGGCCGATGAAATCTTTAGTAAGCTGATGGGCGACGTCGTCGAACCCCGCCGCGAATTCATCCAGGCCAATGCATTGAGCGTGGCGAACCTGGATGTTTAGCGGCGCAGTCATGAGGTCTTGAACTGGCTTAATTGCTCACCCAAAACCAACGACAAGCCTTAAAAAATGAAGCCGTTCCTGATCCTGCAATTGCGCCCTGAAACGGCGGCTTCCGACAACGAATTCGAAGCCATCCTGGCAAAGTCCGGGCTAACGCCTGCCGGGGCTGTGCGCGTACGGCTCGATTGCGAGCCGATGCCGCAAGACTTTAGGCTTGCCGACTATTCCGGCGTTATCGTCGGCGGCGGGCCTGGATGCGTCAGCGATGCACAGGATCAAAAATCCGAGACCGAACGCAAAATCGAGCAGGCGATCCTCGAAATCATGCCTGCCATCACGGCTGAAGACTTCCCCTTCATGGGCTGCTGTTACGGCATCGGCATCCTCGCCCATCACCTTGGCGCGCGCGTCGGCAAGGAGCGCTACGGTGAAGACGTCGGCGCGGTCGAATGCGCCCTGACAAGCGATGGCAGGAACGATCCGCTGACCGGGTCGCTGCCGGATAAGTTCATGGCCTTCGTCGGCCACAAAGAGGCGGTGCAGGAAAGTCCCGATGGCTGCGCGACGCTGCTGACGTCAGGGCCGTGCCCGTTCCAGATGATCCGCTACAAACAGAACGTCTACGCGACGCAGTTTCATCCCGAAGCCGACAGCCACACATTCGAAGTCCGCATCAACATTTACAAGAACAAGGGCTACTTCCCACCCGAAGAAGCCGAAAAGCTCATCGCCATGTGCCACGAGCAAGAGGTCCACGTCCCCGAAGCGATTTTGCGGGGGTTTGTGGAAAGAAATCGGGGTGGTTGACGTGGGCTGCGGAATCTTGAAGCCTTGGAGCAATGCACCGCCGAACCCTGCCACGAATTCATCCAGGCGGATGCGTTGGGCGTGGCGAGATAGGGTGTCTAGAAGAGGAACGACCCTGCAGCAATGTCTCCGAAAATCTGATCTAGGTCTGATGGCTGGAAAGAATTGACGGAATGCCATATCTGGCAAACTAAGTTCCTTGGTTTATAAGAAGAACAACGTCCGATTGGGTAGAGAACTCATGGCGCGCAAAGACCAACTAACGGCGCTGATATCCAAAGGGTATTTTCCGAAAGAGCTTCCGCCAACGTTTTCCACGGAATCTTTTGGAGCTAGCGTCGACAAGATATTGCATGACTGGGAGCGGGCCGGTGTTTTCTCCCGCTCGCCATCGAAGAAAAAAAAGAGAAAAAATAGCTACAGCTATAAAGTAGTCCCAGCAGATCCCGAGATAATTTCTATTCCCAAGCGTGGTTACGAACGGCGCAACCTGCATATCACGCACCCGGTACCGCAGGCACTGCTCGGGCGGGAGCTAGTTGAAGGCTGGAGAGCTGTGCAAAAATGGCTTCTCCGGCAGACGTTTTCAGAGGACGAGGTTCAAATCTCTCCTAAGCATAATCGCGCAATAAAAGGCATAAACTTCCAAGTTCATTTGGCCAAGAAGGGCTTTATCGAGGGAACGTCTGATTGGCTTGTCAAAACAGATATCTCCCGTTTCTATCCATCAATTTATACACATTCCATCCCGTGGGCAGCATATGGGAAGGAGAGGGTCAAAAAGGATTTGGCGCTGTATGGTGGATCGCTGGCGGATCGCCTGGATTTGTTAGTACGGGCTTGTAATAGGAATCAGACAATTGGCATACCAATTGGACCTGAGACTTCGCGGATAATTGCTGAAGTGATTTCGTCAAGGATTGACACAGAGTTTCAGAAAGCAAACAACGGGATAGGTCCTGACAGAGTTGATCGCTTGCAGGACGACTGGTTTATTGGCGCTAAGTCTCTCGAAGAGGCAGAATCACTGCTCGCCAGTATCTCCGCCATTTACCGATTATATGGATTAGAAATTAATGGTTCGAAGACAGACATTGCGCATATCCTGTCAACAAAAGAAGCAGCATGGGTCTCAGAGATAAATTCATTCTTGTCGCATAGGTCGGGCCCATTGAGAGGTGTGAGGCTCAGAGAGCTTTTGAAACTGGCTCTTCGGCTGCAGTCTAATGCCCCAAGTGAGCCAGTCGTAGGCTATGCGCTTTCTACAATTGAGGCTCATCATATTACTACTGCCGATATCGAGGCAGTAGAATCGTTTTTGCTCAAGGCAGCTGTGGTGTCACCAATATCCATGAACCAAATTTGTCGAATAATCATAAGTTTGTATCGGCAGAACGGAAAGATCTCGCGACAACGGGTTCGGGATAGATTTGTCGAGTTGGCAGAAAGGAACTTGGAAAACGGAAACATGTACGAGGCGATTTGGCTAATCTATACAATCCGAGGGCTCCGCTCAAAGTTCGATTCTAAGCGCATCTCCGAGCTTTCTGAGTTAACGTCATCAAGCGCCTTGGCACTAGTACTGCTGGACATGGAGAGTAAGAGCCTTGTTGTCCGGGCGCTTCCAAAAAATGCATGGGAGGCGAAGATTTCGCGGGAGCGCGTGCAGTCGGATTGGGTTTGGTTGCTTGCATACGAGGCATGTCGCAGAGGTTGGTTAAGCGACCAAAACATTGTGATGGGCGACCCATTGCTAAACGTGCTCAATAAACATGGTGTAGAATTTTATGATCCGAGCAAGAATGTTACGTCATCCAAGGCTTACGTACGGCGGAGGACGAAGATGCGTCGAGCAAACATCCAATTGATGAATAAGCTGTTGTTTGAATGGCGAAAGGTTCACTACGGTAGTTACTGATCAGGAGGTCAGCTTAGTACGATCTATATACAATTTTATGGCTCACCGAACGGCTGTCGTTCCGGCTTCGTGCCCCACCCCTCACCTCGGTCGTACCGCCAAACCACAACCCACCATCCCTACCAATCGCCGAAGGCGACTTCACTCTGGTCCTGAAAATAGCGCCGGAAGCCCGATGCGAATTCTAACGCCCTGTTGGTCTCCTTGGGCGTGTCCGCGGCCTCGGAGTTGTCCCGGCTGACCAGGCGTGGACCCTGCAAAAGTGGGGCAAGCCGTTTGACCGGTTTCGGGTTGACGCGCAGCATGACCATTTTGCGAGCGAGCGTCGGTGAGATGGCAGGCTGCGGGCGCGGGACTGCCGCAGCTACTTGCACTTCTCCAGACGCCTCATCGTTGTCCTTGGAAATGCCGAGGCGATCCTTCGCCACTTCGAGGGCAGCATCGAACGTCTCGAAACTGCCAATGTAGCCGGGAACCTTCCGATAAACACGCCGGCGCACGTAATTTGCTTCAGCCTTCGTCGGCGCTTGCAGAACCTCGAAGACGAGCGATGTTACGCCCTTTTTGCGGAAGCCGAGCTTATCTGCAGTCGCGCGCGAAACGTCCAGATTGCGCTTGCCGCTGTACGGGCCCGCGTTGGTGATCCGCAGCACGGTGGCGCGGCCATTCTTGGGGTAATATGCCAGGATGACAGTGCCGTCCGGCAGTAGCGGGCTTGCGGCGTTATCGGGGCGGTCGGGGCGGAAGACAGCGCCGGAGCTCGTCAACCCGCAAGGGTTCAACCGGTCCCGGTGGCAGCTGTCATAATAGGACGTAAGAAGGTAGCCGCGCCATCCAACAAGCGACTGCGTCTGCGCCAGCGTCCCGACGCGGTGACAATACCCGTGAAAGCAATACTGGGAGCCGGGAGACTTGGCGTTCGCCTTGGATACCGCGAATGCGCCGATGCTCACGATCATGGCAGCAGCTAACGCCGCCAGCAGCATGTGCTGCCGAACCCGGGCTGTGCCATAAAGCATGAGCTTCTTTCGCGACATGTAATGCGGGCCGATTCGCTAAGATCAACCTCGGACTTGAAAGACAACAATGGCGATAGTGTGTAGAGCCTGACTCAACAGTGTAAACACACCCTTAAGGAGCAGAGCGGAGAGGCTTCGCACCACCGATGCGCGCGCTCGTGCCTCCGAGCTATCCCTTGCGAGAGCCGCATGCGAAACGATAGTTACACCCAAAGCCACACTGCATGCCTTCCAAAAAAAGGAATAGACATGGACTACAAGCTGAAGGGCAAACGCGCCCTCGTCACCGGTTCGTCAAAGGCCGTCGGGATTGGCAGGGCAACAGCCAACCTGCTTGCAGCCGAGGGCGCAGAAGTCATTCTTCACGGCCGCTCGAAGGAAGCCCTGGAGCCTGCCGTGGCAAGCCTACCAGGGGCATCAATGGTGATCGGCGATCTTTCCAATCAGGCCGGAATGGACGATGTCATCAGCCAAGTCGAAGCAATCGGCCCTGTCGACATCCTCGTCAACAACGCCGCGACCTTCGAGCCGAAGGACTACTTCGATATTCCCTATGACGAGTGGGTCTATTTCTTTGAAACCAATGTGATGTCCGGCGTCTGGCTGTCCCGTGCGCTCATGCCGGGAATGCTTGAAAGGGATTGGGGGCGCATTCTTTTCATCGCAAGTGAATCGGCGGTCAACATTCCCGTCGAGATGATTCACTACGGCATGACCAAAACAGCGCAACTGGCGGTTTCACGCGGACTGTCGGAAAAAACCAAGGGCACCAATGTGACCGTCAACGCCGTCATGCCCGGTCCGACCATGACCGATGGCGTCGACATCTTCCTCGATGATTTCGCCAGCACCGAAGGCATCGACAAGAAGAAGTTCGTCGATGAAACGTTCTTCCGCGAGGCGCGCCCGTCTTCACTCCTTCAGCGTTTCACGACTCCGGTAGAAGTCGCTCACATGATCGTATATTTGTGCTCCCCGCTGTCGAGCGCCACAAACGGCTCCGCGCTTCGTGTCGACGGAGGCGTCGTAAAATCCGCGTTTTGAGCCTGCACTTCCGGTCGCGCAAAAGAGGTTGGAACATATGACTGCGGACGCAAGCATTGCCGCTTGCGTCCGGCCCGTTCGCGCAGCGACAGCGTCGCCGACGGCCTCCACCATCTGCCGTCCCGAGCGCATGTCCCACAAAGCCAAAAACAAAAAAGGCCGGGCAGTCGGAATTGCCCAGCCTCATTGTGTGACCTCTGTCGGGTGCGTCCGCTTAGGCGGTTTTGAAGCCCCGGTAGACCAGCGCCGTCGCGCCGTTGCGATCACCGGTGTTCTGGATCGTGCGCACCCCATTGTGGGCAACGCCGCGATAAACGAGCTGCGGCCGACGGAAAACACGGGCATCGGCTTTGTTCTGGTCTGCGTTGTGAACGGTTCCGCGATAAACGAGTTTGGTCATGATGTGTGCCTCCAATTGGCGGGTGATCAGTGCTTCGTTCTTGAAACACAAGTTATGTAACATGTGTAAGTTTGTCAAGTGAGTATTTTACAATTGTTGAGTGTCTTGAGTTTTTGTTATATATCAGCTTGTTAGCCACCCAGCTGGCATGGCCTTGTGCCAGGCAAACGGAAAATCGACGCGAAAGGCGGCCATGTCCAAACTCGATCAGCGGATACAACTCGTTGCTTCCAATGAGTTCTCGCAGCTCGTTGACGAATGGCGGCGGACGCAGTCGGATTTGCCTTCACGTTCCGAGGCAATTCGGCGTCTGGTGGACATGGGACTGAAATATGAGCAGGAGCACCCCATGCACTTGGTTACGGCAGTCATTCGTCCGCACAAGTACGAAGAGGTTCGCGAAGAGCTGCTGAAGCTCGGCGTCCAGGGAATAACGGTGACGCAAGTCCAGGGCTTTGGGCGTCAGCGTGGCCAGACCGAGATTTATCGCGGCGCCGAGTATCAGACGAACGAGGTCCCAAAGATCCGTCTAGAGATCGCCGTGACATCGGAAATACTACAAAGGGTCATCGATACGATCCAGGCAACGGCGAAGACCGGCAAGATCGGTGACGGAAAGATTTTCGTCCACGCGCTCGAACGAGCCGTGAGAATTCGCACCAACGAAGACAACGCCTCAGCCCTTGATTGATTGGCCAAGCTTGGTCACCGGCACGTGGGCTTGACCAATTCACCGCGCGGGGCGTCGGCAAGACCGCGCGCTAGATCACAATTGCTGGGTTCCGATGTGCTCGGCAACAAACGTTTCGAATGGCAGGTAGAGGTTCGGCCTCCCCAGCTTCTTGCGGCGCGCGTCGATATAATCATCCACGACATGATGCGCCGCCCGCATCCGCCCGCCCAAATGCGTGATGACCATTTGCTTGTCGACAATGCCGCGCATGCTGGCGTCCGCCACGACATCGTAAAAGTCGATCAGCCGGATTATGGCATCGTCTTCGGTAGTCGAAACGTCGTCGTTGGCAAATGATTTTCCGTCGCGAATCCATTGCGCGAAGGTCAGGTTGGCCTGATGGACCGGGCTTTCCGAGGCAATGACCTGCAGCATGAGCCGGAAAGTGAGTTCGTTTCGCTTGGCGGAAAGTTGATGCAGATAGCCCAGCGAAAAAGTCATGACGCCTATGATGATCGACGCCGCGACCAGTGTTTCCGAAGCGAATTTGGAAATCCGTCTCATTGGCTAATCCTCGCTGATTTTCGAGCGTGCCAGTCACTCCCCCCGCGACGTTTCGCGGGTTCTGAGTGCCACCACCTCCTCGCGCAGGGCTTCGATCTCCTCCATCATCATTTTCTGATTTTTCAGGATCTCGATTTCCAGCTCCAATTCTTCCTCGTGCGTGTAAGACCGCATGGAATCGACAACGACACCGATAACAAAGTTGAGGACCACCCAGCTCGACAGGACGATGAACGAGATGAAGAAGACCCACGCAGTCGGATGAGTTCGCATGACTTCGCGCGCCAGATCGGCCCATCCCTCAAGCGTCATCACTTCGAATAGCGAAAAGGCACTCGCGCCCAGCCAGCCGAAAGATTCCGGGTGGGCAATGCCGAAGAGCTTGGTTCCCATAACGGAGAATACGAAGAGCAGCAGCAAGAGCAGCAGCATGATCGAGCCAAGACTCGGAAGGGCTTTGAGGAAGCTCTCGACTACCCGCCGCAGCGATGGCAGCACGGCGACCAACCGCAACAGGCGCAGGGCACGCAGCGCACGCAACGACGCAAAAGCATTGTTGGCTGGTAGGATGGACAAGCCAACCACGGTAAGATCGAACCAGTTCCACGGATCACGCCAGAAGTAGCGCTTGAATGTCAGGATCTTGAGGGAAATTTCGGTGACGAAGACTAGCACGATGAGAGTGTTCAAGACTTCGAGCATGCTGCCCATGGAATTCGCGACTGAAGGGATCGTCTTGGCGGCGAGCAACGCAGCATTGAGTGTAATGAGCGCGACGATACCGAACTCGTAGGTGCGCGATTTGAAGAAGCGGGGAAGGTTGGCCCA